>JBHYFA010000045.1:539-24086 GCA_051859825.1 Schleiferiaceae bacterium | reverse complement strand
TTAGCCCACACCAGCCCATCTGTGCCGCGAAGCGAACTGCGCGGGCGTCAGCCCAACTGTGCTTGCGAAGCAAAACTGCGCGGGCGCAGCCCAACTGAGCGCGACAGCGCACCATGCTTCACTCACGAGGCCTCCACGCCCTCGAAAGCCTCAAAAACCACGACCACGCCCAGACAACCGACGACCGACAACCGACAACCGACAACCGACAACCGCCCTCATCAGCCGTCTCCCCCTCTATAAAAAACTCTCATTTCATAAGAGTATAATTCATAGCTTTGCGCCGTCAAAAATCGCCAATAGATTAGATTCGCATTCATGAGCTCTACCAAGTATGTTTTTGTTACCGGCGGGGTAACTTCATCTCTAGGAAAAGGTATTATTTCGGCCTCACTAGCAACGCTTTTACAAGCAAGAGGCTATTCCGTTACCATCCAGAAGTTTGATCCCTACATCAATATCGATCCGGGAACACTCAACCCCTACGAACACGGTGAATGCTACGTAACAAACGATGGTGCCGAAACCGATCTCGACCTCGGACACTATGAGCGATTTCTCAATAGACCTACTTCTCAAGATAATAACGTTACTACGGGTAGAATTTACCAGTCGGTAATTGATAAAGAACGACGGGGTGATTACCTAGGAAAAACTGTTCAGGTAATTCCTCACATCACCGACGAAATCAAGCGTCGTATGCTCTTGCTCGGACAAACGGGCGAGTTTGAAGTGGTTATCACCGAAATTGGCGGTACCGTAGGCGACATTGAAGCGCTTCCCTACATCGAAGCTGTTAGGCAGTTTAAATGGGAAATGCCCGACGACTGCATGGTTGTTCACCTAACTTTGATTCCGTATTTGGCCGCTGCCGGTGAGCTAAAAACCAAGCCTACTCAACACTCTGTGAAGATGTTGCAAGAATCCGGTGTGCAGCCCGATGTTTTGGTGTGTCGCTCTGAGCACCACATAGAAGACGATTTGCGCAGAAAGCTCGCACTTTTTTGTAATGTGAAAAAAGAAGCGGTGGTAGAATCCATCGATGCGGAAAGCATTTATGCCGTGCCCATTCTCATGCGCAATGAAAAACTCGACGAAATTGTGCTGAAACGCCTCAGTCTTCCTACCGAAGGAAAACCCGATTTAACGCGTTGGAAGGATTTTCTTTATAAACTACGCTTCCCGTCTAGTGAGGTTCGCATCGGACTTATTGGAAAATATGTAGAACTCAAAGATGCGTATAAGTCTATCGCTGAAGCATTTATTCACGCAGGAGCTGCCAATGAATGTAAAGTGATTTTGGAATGGATTCACTCCGAAACTCTTATAAAAGGTGATATTGAAAAATCGCTAGGAGGATTAAACGGAATTCTCGTGGCACCAGGTTTTGGTGAACGTGGTTTTGAAGGGAAATTGGAAGCTGTGCGTTTTGCCCGTGAAAATAATATTCCCTTCTTCGGAATTTGTTTAGGGATGCAGTGCTCGGTTATCGAATTTGCCCGTAACGTGCTCGGACACAAAACCGCAAATTCTACGGAAATTGACGAACAAACTTTGCATCCGGTTATCCATTTAATGGAATCACAAAAAGCAGTTACGGAGAAAGGAGGTACCATGCGATTGGGGGCATACAATTGCGAACTAAAGGAGAATTTTGTCGCCCATTCTGTGTATCGCCGCAGTCTCATTTCGGAGCGTCACCGCCACCGCTTTGAATTTAATAATGCTTTTTTAGAGGAATTTGAAAATGCCGGAATGAAGGCCACGGGAGTGAACCCTGAAAATGGATTGGTAGAAATTGTGGAAATACCCTCCCATCCGTTTTTTGTCGGAACGCAATTTCATCCCGAATACAAAAGCACCGTAGCAAACCCTCATCCTTTGTTTGTGGCTTTTGTAAAAGCGGCTATCGATCACAACAGTAAAAAAACGAAAAACTAAATATAAGTGGGTTGCAAATGCTTTTGCCTGGTTTTTAGCAAAAGAGATTTGGCAACAACGATAACTAGAGACAATGAATAAGAAAACAGACGTTAACAGTATTATTGGGTTCTTTCTGATAGGTTTGGTATTGATGTATTTCTTCTGGCAAGATGCGTCGGTAACACCGGTTGAGGGAATAGAAACTCCTTCGGCCACCGAACAATCAGAGGTTAGTCAAGGTGAAAAAACGCCAGATGTGGTTTTGGAAACTTCCGATTTGGATTCTGCGCAAATGAGCGATATTCCCGTGCGCAGCATTCGCATGGAAAATGATGTGATTACCATGGATGTTCGCACCCGTGGCGGTCGGATTGAAAATCTACAGCTCAAGAACTTCCAAACCTTCATGCGCTTTGAGCAGGATGAGGAAGCACCTTTGTTTCTGGCTCAAGATCGAAATCTGCGCTTCAATTTTGAATTGGGAAATCAAATCGAAACGGCAAACCTCAACTTTGTAGTCGTTGAAGAATCTTCCCGAAGTCTAAAACTCCAAGCGCAAACCCCTAAAGGGAACGTGTTTTTGACTTACGCTTTGGCCGAAAAAGGCTACCAATCCAGCGTTCGCCTCACTACCGATTTCGACGTTCAAGACCCTACCATGCACTGGTCTATGCGAGCATTGCGCCATGAGAAAAACATGGATTATGAGCAAAATAAAACGACCATTTACTTCCATTTAAACGAAAAGAGCAAAACCGATTATCTCTCGGAAGCCCGCGATTCACGCAAGGAAAAAGAAAATGTAGGCTGGTTTGCATTTAAGCAACAATTCTTCTCTACCATCATTCATCCTGAAAAGAGTATTTCGTTCATTGAAATGGAAACCAGAGCTTTGGAAGGTGATAATACGCATACCAAGGACATGATTACCAGTTCGCGTATTCGCAATACCGGTACGCTAGATATTCCTATCAGTTTTTACAGTGGACCAAACCGATTTAAAACCCTAAAATCCTTTGATGCGGGTTATGAAAAATTGGTTCCTCTAGGTTGGGGAATTTTCGGATGGATCAATCGTGGAGTAATCATCAACATTTTTAATTGGCTGGAAGGCTACGGTATCAATTACGGTATCATCATTTTGCTAATGACTTTGATGATTAAATTGGTATTGTTCCCACTCACTTTTGGTTCTTATAAATCGATGGCAAAAATCCGGGTGTTGAAGCCGGAGATTGACGCCATCAACGAGAAGTTTAAGGAAAAAGACGCCATGAAAAAGCAGCAGGCGGTGATGCAGCTCTATCAGCAAGCGGGAGTGAATCCGCTGGGAGGTTGTATTCCGGTGCTCTTTCAGATGCCTATTCTCTTCGCGGTTTTCCAATTTTTCCCTGCATCTATTGAACTGCGTCAACAGTCGTTCTTGTGGGCCAATGACCTTTCCAGTTACGACTCCATTTACAATCTACCGTTTAGCATTCCTTTCTACGGCGATCACGTAAGTTTGTTTACTCTCCTCATGACGGTGACCACCATTATGTACACCTACATGAACCAGCAACTTACTGGTGGAAATTCGCAGTATCCGCAGTTGAAGTACATGATTTATTTGATGCCCATCGTTTTCCTTGGGGTATTTAACAATTTTGCTGCTGGTTTGAGCTACTATTATTTTGTAGCAAACTTGATTACCTTTGGCCAGCAGTTTGCCATTCGTGGTATCATCGACGATGAGAAAATTTTGGCAAGAATTGAAGAAAACAAAAAGAAGCCGAAGAAAAAATCTAAGTTTGCACAGCGAATGGAGGAGTTGGCCAAAGAAAGAGGGCAGCAATTGCCTAAATCAAAGTCTAATAAGCCTTCATCTGGCAAGAAAAAGAAATAATTATAATGCACAGATTGCTTTTCCTTTTATCATCCGTCCTTTTTTTGGGCTGCTCAGGTCCGAAGGCCATCGTAAAATCGTTTAACAAAGCCGGCGATGCATCCTTTGTGCGTTTCGAACGAACGGCTTGTTTTGGAACCTGTCCGGTTTATGAAGTGATTATTCGTGGTGATGGATCATTGGTATATGTAGGAAAAGAATTTGCTCAGCCTAAAGGAACGTATAAAGCCCAACTCTCACCAGAAGATTTAAGGAGTCTTCATGAGCGAATTGCCATCAGTGGTTTTTTTGAAATGGAAAATGAATACGACGGACCCATTAGCGATTTACCTTCGGCTATTACCGAAGTTTTTATCAACGATAAGCGTAAGAAAAAGATTCTCAATCGCTGGGAAGGTCCGGAAGATTTAACCCGTTTGGAAACCTACATCGATCAACTCTGGCAAAAGTATCTTACCGAGAAGTAGTAGATATTTTGGAAGAAGGATTTATTCGCGTTCAAAAAACCGCACGTTTTCACCATCGAAAAGTGGAGCAACCATCGAGTCAGTGGATAATATGCCACGGCTACGGAATGCTCAGCACGTATTTTTCACGACATTTTTCTCAATTGCCAGAATCTGCGGAATTAATTGTTCCCGAGGGTTTACACCGATTTTATTTACAAGGAGCGAGCGGCAGAGTAGGTGCAAGTTGGATGACCAAAGAATGTAGAGAGCAGGATATCGCGGATTACGTTGCGTATCTCAATCAACTTTATGAGTCACGTAAAAAGGATGTTCCTCTAGTGGCTTTTGGATTTTCACAGGGCGTGGCTACCATTTGTCGCTGGGCGCTTCAGTTGCCTACACCTCCGAAATATCTTTTACTTTGGGCGGGCGTTATTCCGCCAGATATGCAGGAGGATGCTTGGCAACGTTTGCAGGATACAACCGAAATAGTTGTTTTTAAAGGAAATAACGACCCATTTCACAAGCCGGAATACGATGAATGGACGCAGAAAATTGCTCCCCATGCACGAGTAGTGCACTATGAAGGTGGACACGAAATACATAGACAAACCCTGCGAGATTGGTGTTTGGAAAGGGGGGATTTATTAACAACCTGAAGCGAACAATTTTTTTAATATCGGTATATAACCTGGGTGCGGGAGTGTATTTTTGAGAGTAGTTCTTGAATATACCATCCTCAAATTTTAACCCTATGAAAGCTATTGTTGGTTTCCTATTTCTCGTCATTTTTACTAGTTCTTGCGTATCTTCCAGAGTACACAAGGATTTACAGTCTGAGCATCAAAAATTAGAAAAGTCGCACGACTCCCTTACCAAGCGCTACTTGGCTTTGGAGGCTAATCACCGCGAGGTTTCTGAGCTTTTGAAGGAGGCAAAGTCGGCCTATTTTCGACTACAGAAAGACAGTGCGAATTTGCAGCATCAAGTTGACCAGCGCAATCGCGATTATGAGGAGTTAACCCGTTCCTACGATTTCCTTTTGGAAAACAATAAATCGCTTTTATCTCGCAGTTCAGCCGAGAACCGGGCTTTGCTTACTCGCCTGCAGCGTGCTCAAGATGAGCTTTCATCAAGGGAGGATTCGTTGAGAATGGAACGCCGTCGTATTGAGGATTTGGCGATGAGTTTGCAGCAGCGTGAGGCGCAAATAAGCGAGCTCGAAGGGGCTTTGTCACGCAAAGATTCACTGATGACCGCAGTCCGAAATCGTATTGCCGAAGCTTTATTGAGTTTTGATGGAAAGGGATTAAGTGTGGATTTACGCGATGGGAAGGTGTACGTTACCCTTGAAAATGCCCTGCTGTTTAAGTCGGCCAGTTGGGAGTTAGATGTTCAAGGACAAAGTGCCTTGGGTTCATTAGCTGCGGTGTTGGAGGAAAACCCCGATTTGAATGTATTGGTAGAAGGCCATACAGATTCCGACGCGTTTAACGGCAGAGGTCAGGTGAGAGACAATTGGGATTTAAGTGTAATGCGTGCGACTTCCATCATTCGTGAGTTGACTAAAAATAAAGGTGTTGATCCTACACGTCTAACGGCTGCGGGTAGAAGTGAATATCAGCCCGTAGTAGAAAACGACACCCCTGAAAACAAGGCTGTAAACCGCCGTACGGAGATTATTATCACACCTAGGCTTGATGAGCTTACACAGTTGATAGAAGATTTGAAATAAAGGATTTTGTAAAGACTGTTTTTTGCCTGAACGCGTTTTTCTTAACTTGTTTTTCAAGACTTTTTACTCTATCTTTGTCCCATAGGTCATTTTTGTATTTTTATGAGTAGTCCAATTCCGCTCCATTGCAAAAATTGTTCGGTGAATAACCGTTGCGTTTTGGGGCATCTTTCGCAAGAAGAGTTAGAAGTCATTGATAGTGAAAAGGGGTGTTCTCTTTTCAAGAAAGGACAGGTGATTATGCCTGAGGGAAGCAAGCCGTCCGGGGTGTATTGTTTACACACGGGAAAGGTGAAGTTTACCCGCTTAGGGCCGGAAGGACGCGATCATATCATACGTTTGGGAAGTACGGGCGACTTGTTGGGCTACCGTTCTGTTTTGGCAAATGAGTCACTTTCGGCATCCATCGTTGCTTTGGAAGATACCCACGCTTGTTTTATTCCCAAGTCCGTTTTATTTTCCTTTATTCGCGAAAATGCGGGATTTTCTATTTCACTCATGCAACAAGCTTGTCATGATTTAGGAGAGTCCGGGAAAATGATTACCAATTTAGCACAGAAGAATGTTCGGCAGCGTTTGGCGGAAATCCTCCTCATGTTGCAGTCGAAATTCGGGGTTGATAAGGACGGCTTTCTCGATGTGAAATTGAGCAGAGAGGAGTACTCCAACATGGTGGGAACCGCCACGGAAACCCTAATCCGACTTCTTTCAGATTTCAAAGGTGAAGGCCTTATCGATACAGAAGTAAAGAAGATTCGCATTGCTGATCCGGTGAAATTGGCAAACATCGCACAAGTTGAAAATTAAAAAAAATATTATGGAAGCATACATTGTAGCAGGAAAACGTTCAGCAGTAGGTAAGGCAAATAAGGGCGGACTTCGTTTTACACGTCCAGATGACATGGCCGCCGCGGTTATCAAAGACCTTTTAAAAGAATTGCCCAATCTTGACCCTAAACAAGTCAACGACATTATTGTAGGTAATGCCATGCCGGAAGCTGAGCAGGGACTCAACTTTGGTAGATTGATTTCTCTAATGGCCATGGATAATGTTGATGTTCCGGGGATGACGGTTAATCGCTATTGCGCGAGTGGTTTAGAAACCATCGCTATTGCTACGGCTAAAATCCGAATGGGTATGGCTGATTGCATTATTGCCGGAGGATCCGAAAGTATGAGCTTCATTCCTATGGGTGGTTGGAAAGTTACACCTAATTATTCCTTAGCGAAAGACCATGCTGATTATTACAATAACATGGGGCTTACCGCCGAAGCAGTTGCCGAAAAGTATAAGGTGTCTCGAGAAGATCAGGATGCCTTTGCATTGCGTTCACACCAGCGCGCTCTTGACGCCATTCAGCGCGGCGCCTTTAAGTCACAAATTACTCCAATATCTGTAGAAGAGGTTTACTTGGATGAAAATGAAAAACGCCAAACGCGCTCCTTTGTGGTGGATACCGACGAAGGGCCTCGCGCCGGGACGAATTTAGATGCCTTGGGTAAACTCAGACCGGTATTTGCTGACAAGGGAAGCGTTACCGCTGGAAATGCCTCGCAAACTTCCGACGGTGCCTCTTTCGTAGTAGTGATGAGCGAGAAATTGATGAAGGAGTTGAATCTGGAGCCCATTGCTCGATTGGTAAACTACGATGTGGCTGGGGTAGAGCCTAGAGTTATGGGTATTGGCCCAGTGTTTGCCATTCCCAAGGTGCTAAAGCGTGCCGGAATGCGTAAGGAAGATATTGAGCAAATCGAGCTCAACGAAGCTTTTGCGTCGCAATCCTTGGCCGTTATGCGCGAACTAGACCTCAATCCAGATATTGTAAATGTCAACGGAGGAGCCATTGCTTTGGGGCATCCATTGGGATGTTCAGGAGCGAAGCTAAGTGTTCAGTTGTTTAACGAAATGAAAGCTCGCAATCAACGCTACGGCATGGTAACCATGTGCGTAGGAACAGGGCAAGGCGCTGCCGGGATTTATGAAGTGTTTTAAAAAATTCAGTTTACCTATCAACCAAACTTTCGAAGAATGAAAAAATTACTTATAGCATTCGCCTTCTTATTTACCAGTGTTACGGTATTTGCAAAGGGTGAAGTTAACACACTCCTGTACAAAGTATCAGGAAATGGACTTAAGAAAGCTTCTTATATTTACGGAACCATCCACATGATTTGTGAGGATGATTTTTTTATGATGGATGGGCTTATTACGGCGATGCAAAAAGTAGATGCACTTTATTTGGAGATTGACATTACAGATTCCGTGGCTATGGGATTAGCGATGTCTAAATTTCTGGATCCCAGTATGAAAGAATTTTATGCTGAGATAGATGAAAATACAAGAAATCTCATTGAGCAAATGGTTTTGCAAATGGAATTAACTTTTGAAATTGTTTCCATGTTTAAGCCAATAATGATTTCCTTGTTATTGACGCAATCTTTGTATGATTGTGCTATCAAATCGTATGAGGTTGAATTAGCAGCCATGGCCAAAGAAGCAGGTATTGCGCTTAAGGCATTAGAGACTGCTGAAGAACAAGTTGCCATTTTTGATGCTATTCCTATTGAAGAGCAGTTCCAAAGTTTGGTGGAATTGGTATCTGAATTTGAAGATGCAAGGGAAGGTCTCAAACAAATGGTAGGTTATTATAAAGAAATGAATCTTCAGGGTTTAATGAAGGCCATTGAAGATGATGCTTTCATGGAGCATGATGAAGAATTTCTTACAAAGCGTAATCAAAATTGGATTCCCATTATTGAAAAGCAAATGCGCACTAAGCCTGCTTTATTTGCCGTTGGTGCGGCACATTTGCTTGGCGAGAATGGGGTTATCAAGTTGTTGCAGGAAAAAGGTTTCAAAGTCGATCCTGTTTTATAGGATTGTCTGGACTGTATAGATAGCTTTGTAAACGTAAAATAGTTTAAGGCCATTGCGTAAGTGATGGCTTTATCATTTTATAATCTATCGCTTAAATCTTAAGGTTGTTTATTTTTAGCTTTATGTTTGGTCCAAAGGGTTTTAAAAATTGCTTTTGGAAAAAGCTGTAATAAGAATTAAGTTTGTCGCATTATTCAACACATTTATACCACAATAAAAATGAAAATTCTTGTCACAGGCGCCAACGGTCTATTGGGTAATGCTATTTTTCGTCTTGGCAGTTCAGAACATCAATGGGTAGGAACGGGTAGAGGCGAGCGCAGACCCGCTGTTCCAGAAGGAGTTGAGTATTTTTCCTGTGACCTGGAAAATGAAGCGGAAGTGAAGAAAATGATGGAGCAGGTACAGCCCGATGCGGTGATTCATGGTGCGGCAATGACTCAGGTTGACCATTGTGAACTCGACCCGGCAGCTTGTCGTAGAGCAAATGTGGATGCTACCAAAAATCTGCTCGACAACCTAAAACCGAATACACATTTTACTTTTATTTCCACTGATTTTGTGTTTGATGGAACCGCGCCAAAGTACGTTGAGGATGACGAGCCCAATCCGGTAAGTGTTTACGGGCAGTCGAAACTCGATGCGGAAAAGCTCGTGCTAGAAGCTTCAAACGCGCATACTATCCTACGAACCATGTTGGTGTACGGCTACGCTCCGGAGCTTTCACGAACCAATATTGTGCTTTGGGTGAAGTCCTCACTCGAAGAAGGAAAAACCATTCGCGTAGTTGACGACCAGTTTCGGTGTCCCACATTGGTAGATAACTTAGCCGAAGCGTGCATTTTGGCAGTGAATAAGCAAGTTGGAGGAGTATTTCATATTTCTTCAGATGATTATTTGGATATGCACGCATTTTCTTGTAAAATTGCCGATTATTGGATGCTTGATACGTCTCTGATTGAAAAAATCAGTACCGATTCCTTAGGACAACCCGCAAAGCGACCACCAAGAACCGGTTTTATTTTGGATAAAGCAAAATCGGAATTGGGCTTTCGACCCATCGGTATTGACGAAGGTCTGGGCATTTTAGCGAAGCGAATGGAAAATTCTTGATGGGGTTTCAAGCAACTTATACAAACTTTAAACAAGTACAACCTAGCATGTCTAAACGAATACAGTTTTTTTCCTCCATATTATTCTTCATCTTTTTGTTTGCCTCTAAAGGTCTTATTGCAAGTGAGCCTTTAGATGTTGAGTATCGAATAGTCAATTTATCTAAGGACATCAACAATGCATCGATTGAGCTGAGGGTTGATGGTGGTGTTCCTCCTTACCAATATTATTGGAGTGATCAAAACACGTCTTTAGAATCACCACGGGCGCGTCGGCTAACGGAAGGTATGACCTACGATGTTGTTGTTTCGGATGCCGAAGGGAATAGTGTGGAATTGAGCATTCCTATTCCCGCGGAGTCTATCGTTGAGAAGTTCAACGGTAATTTCAAACCCATCGTTGATTGGATGACGGGTATATTGTTTTGGGATATGTTTGCCGCGCTACGTCTTCATGATCCTATCGTGTATGAAAGCTCGAAGTTTTTATTTGTACCCGGATGGCAGCCTGAGCAATCGGAGCGATATTCACTTTCTCGCTGGACGGTAGCTAATGGAGATCAGGTAAATAAAGGCGATACTCTGGCTTGGATTGAGAGTTCGCAACGTGGATTGATTCCCTTTGTTTCTAAATTTTCCGGTAAGGTTGAATACTCTATTGCTGCTGGGGAAATGATTTATGACCCTGAAGATTCTGAATATGTTATTCGGGCGAATGCACACGAGTTTGGGAAATTACACTTTGCTGAGCCGAGACCTGTTACGCATCCCAACGGTGACCCGGTGAAGAAGGGGTTACCATTTATTGTGATTTGGTTGGTTGCTGGTGCTGCATTTTTTACTCTGCGAATGGGATTTATCAACATTCGTGGTTTTCGTCACGCAATACAACTAGCTCGTGGAAAGTACGACGACCCCACAGCTCCCGGACGAATTACCCATTTTCAAGCACTAAGCACGGCGGTATCTGCTACCGTAGGTTTGGGGAATATTGCGGGAGTAGCAATTGCTATCTCGCTTGGTGGTGCGGGGGCTACGTTTTGGATGATTGTTGCCGGCTTACTGGGAATGTCATCAAAGTTTGTGGAGTGTACCTTAGGTGTGAAATACCGAATCATTAACGATGAGGGGCGCATTTTTGGTGGACCAATGAGCTATCTCCGCTACGGTTTGGAGAAAAGAAATATGAAAGGCCTCGGTAAGGTTTTAGCGGTGGTTTTTGCCATTCTTGCCGTAGGAGGATCTTTTGGCGGTGGAAACATGTTCCAAGCAAATCAATCTTTCGATATCCTATCGAGTCAACTGCCCTTTTTGGCGGGTAATGGTTTTGGTTACGGTGTGATATTGATGGTGTTGGTTGGAGTTGTAATCATCGGTGGAATCAATAGCATTGCCAAGGTAACGGCTAAGATTGTTCCTTTTATGGCTGGTGTTTACATCCTTGGGGCCTTGATTGTTATTGGAGTGAATTTCCAGAATATTGGCGCGGCTTTTTCCGCAATCATCGAAGGCGCGTTTAACCCAGGGGCACTTAAAGGTGGCTTTATTGGAGTATTGGTTGTAGGTTTTCAACGGGCAGCATTTTCCAATGAAGCAGGTGTGGGGTCGGCTGCTATTGCCCACAGTGCGGCGAAAACCAACCATCCACCTTCAGAAGGCTTTGTAGCTTTATTGGAGCCCTTCATTGATACCGTTGTGGTGTGTACTCTCACCGCTTTGGTATTGATTTTTACGGGTAAACACGAAGTTACTGGCTTGTCAGGGGTGGAGCTAACTGCCTCTGCCTTTGGAAGTGTAATCAGTTGGTTTCCCTACGTTCTGAGCATAGCGGTATTTCTCTTTGCCTTTTCAACCATGGTATCTTGGTCGTACTACGGTATGCGTGCATGGACCTTCTTGTTTGGCAAAAGCAAACGCACGGAATTGGCCTATAAAATGGTGTTTTTACTCTTCGTAGTTCTGGGAGCTTCGGTGAGTTTGGGTGCCGTGCTCGACTTTTCAGATATGATGATTTTGGCGATGTCTTTCCCGAATATCATAGGTTTATATATCATGTCGGGTGAGGTGAAAAAAGATTTGAATGAATATTTTTCAAACTTGAAAAAAGGTTTGTTACATTCAAAAAAGTAAGATAAATTTGCCTTCATGTGGAAGGCGTTTTCAGATTTCTTTTATCTATCTCCCCGCGACCGAAAAGGCGTGGCCGTTTTCTTTGTGTTTATTTTCATTTTGCTCGTAATTCGCATGGTTCAATATCGTGTGGATTGGCGCGATGGTGTGGAATGGCGAGCCGCAGTTTTGCAGAGTTTATCCGAGATAAATGACACTTTGATTACAACAAGCGAAGTGAAGGTTCAGGCAAAAACGGCAATTACACAATCTAATGCCAAGGACTTTGCCGGAGTAAGACAGGATGTTGATTGGAGGGAGTTCAATCCAAATGTCGTAGATAAAAATCAGTTGCGCTCTCTTGGTTTGCCAGATTTTCTTTCTGAACGTTGGTTGAAATATGTAGAAAGGGGAGGGGAGTTCCGCAGGCCGGAGGATGTTTTACGACTGTACGACATGGATTCTTTGTGGTGGTTGGAAGCCAAGCGGTATATGTATTTTGATGAGCCAGTTCCAGCAGTAGCGGATAATCATGTCTATTTTGAGTTTGATCCACACCGCATCGACTCTTCTGAGGCGTACAAGCTTGGCTTCTCTGCGTGGCAATACCGTCAATTGAGGAAGTTTGTCGAGTCCGGAAAGGTGCTGGAAACACCGGATGATTTGTTGCAAGTTTACGGAATCGACCCGGCGCTCTTTCAGCGAGTAAAACCATTTATTCGCTTGGATGAAAGTCCATTTCCCATTGACTTAAACTCAGCTGATAGCTTAGATTTACTCCGTTTGCAGCAAGTGGGGCCGTATTTTGCCGAGCAAATCTTAGCTCTGCGAAGAATGACGGGTGGTTTTATCGACTGCAAGCAATTATTGGCTATTCGCTCAATGGACACCTTGCGTTGTAATGCTATATGTAGTCAGGTTAGAGTAGCGTTAAAAGATGTCAAGCGTTTTAATGTTAATACTGCCCAAGTAGGTGAATTAGCGAGTATTCCTTTTCTTTCTCAGGCTGCCGCAAGAGAAATTGTAAGTTTTCGCGAGAACTTTCGACCTTTTATTTCGGTTGATGAAGTTATTCAATTATCTTTGTTCCCTCGTAAACACGCTTTTGTTGTACTACCTTATTTATTAATTGATTCAGATGAGTGATACTGTTATGACTACTGTAGGTTTGGATTATTCCACTACCGAAACGCAAAAAATGATTGCTGAAACCGTTCGTGATTTTTCCGAACAGCATATTCGCCCTAATATTATGAAGTGGGATGAGGCGCAGCACTTCCCCGTTGATGTAATGAAAAAACTTGGTGAGCTAGGCTTGCTCGGTGTACTCGTTCCCGAACAATACGGTGGAGCGGGTTTAACCTACGATGAGTACGTTACGGCTATCGTTGAGCTGGGCAGAGTGGATCCTTCGATTGCTCTTTCTATGGCTGCGCATAACTCTCTTTGTACCGGCCATATTTTGCAGTTTGGTAATGAAGAGCAAAAACAAAAATACCTTCCTAAGTTAGCTACCGGAGAATGGATTGGTGCTTGGGGTTTAACGGAAGTAAATACCGGTTCCGATGCCGGTGGAATGAACACCACTGCGGTTCGTGATGGCGACCACTGGGTGATTAATGGCTCTAAGAACTTTATTACCCACGGACTTTCTGGTGATGTTGCCGTGGTTATTGTTCGTACCGGTGAAAAAGGCGATTCTCACGGAATGACCGCTTTTGTAGTCGAAAAAGGCACACCTGGATTCAAGGGTGGGCGTAAGGAAGATAAGCTCGGTATGCGTGCTAGTGAAACTACCGAACTGATTTTCGATAATTGTCGTGTTCCCCACACAAATATGCTTGGTGAAGAAGGCGATGGATTTATTCAAGCCATGAAAGTATTGGATGGAGGTCGTATTTCAATTGCTGCTCTGTCTATAGGAGTGGCTCGCGGAGCTTACGATGCTTCGATAAAGTACTCCAAAGAAAGAGAGCAGTTTGGAAAACCAATCAGTCAGTTTCAAGCCATTGCTTTTAAACTCGCAGATATGGCTACAGAGATTGAGGCTGCGGAGTTGTTGACTTACCGTGCGGCGGCTTTGAAAAACGCCGGACAAAAGGTCACTACCGAAGGCGCTATGGCTAAGTTGTACGCATCTGAGGTTTGTGTACGCGTTGCCAACGAAGCGGTACAGATTTTTGGAGGATACGGATTTACCAAAGATTTTCCAGTAGAGAAATTCTATCGCGATGCGAAGCTTTGCACCATTGGTGAGGGTACTTCCGAAATTCAAAAACTGGTTATTTCCAAAAATATATTGAAGGGATAAGTCTAAGCATTTGATTACAAGCGAAAAACCACGGTGTGAATTCCGTGGTTTTTTTGTAAAAACATGTTGGTGAAAAGTTTATTTCCCTGTATATTTGCCGCCCAATTACCCGGGGTGAGGTAATTTTTAAAGAAAACATTAAATCAGCAAGAATGATTGTTATTTCATTAAAAGAAGGAGAGTCTATTGACCGCGCTCTTAAACGTTACAAAAGAAAATACGACCGCATCGGTATTGTTCGCAAGCTTCGCAGCAAGCAGCAGTTTACTAAGCCTAGTGTTATTCGTCGTGAGCAAGTTCTAAAGGCTGCTTACCTTCAGAAGAAAAACGAAGCAGAGCAAGGATAGTATTTCCAAAAGCTTTGGATTTTTAGTAAGTAGAAAATTTTTAGGACATTTCATAAAAAGTGAATTATCTTTTTTCTTCTTTCGAAAAATTGTGTATATTGCGGTACCCTAGGGTACCGTTTTTTTATGCAAAATTTTCTCGATTCTTTCTTGGAGCATTTGGGTGTAGAACGTCGATACTCACCCCATACTTTGTTGGCTTATCGTGCCGACCTTGAACGCTTTTTCGTTTTTTTAGAAGAAAATCACGAGGGAATCGAATTACCCGAAATCAATCGTGCAATCATTCGCGATTGGTTGATCTCATTGATGGATGAAGAGTACACGGCTTCCAGTGTTGGAAGAAAACTCTCCTCCATTCATTCTTTTTTCAAATTTTTGTGTTTGGAAGGGCATCTTGAAGCAAATCCCGCTTCACATATTAAGCCACCAAAGCGTCCAAAGGACATAATCCGCGTGCTTTCCCCAAAGGAGGTTGAGGCGTTATTTGCGCTTGACTTCCCTTCTGATTACGAAGGGCAGCGCGATCATCTTATTTTAGATACGTTATATAGTTGTGGATTGCGTCGCTCGGAGTTGTTGGGACTCACTTGGAATGACGTGCACCCCGAGTATATTAAGGTTAAAGGAAAGCGAAATAAAGTTCGGCATGTTCCCATTCGTGAAAGCCTTTACAGTCGTTTTATGCGTTTTAAAACTTTAGCCGATTGGTCCTCAGGTCGCTCTTTTATATTCTCCGATCTAAAACTAGAAGGTGCATCCCCCATACATCCTCGAAAATTATATCAAATTTGTGTGGATTATTTGGGAAAAGTTAGTAATTTGCGGTATCGAGGGCCGCACGTATTACGGCATAGTATGGCAACACATTTATTAGATAATGGTGCCGACTTGCAATCGATAAAAGAAATATTAGGTCACGCAAATTTGGCCGCTACTCAAGTATATACCCATACTTCAGTAGAAACTTTGCAACGTGTATATCAACTCGCTCATCCTCGTGGTGGGCACTAAATTTTTATTATTTATGGAGTTAAACATTCAAACCGTCAATTTCATCGCTGAAGCTAAACTCACAGAGTTTGTTCATAAGAAATCTGATAATCTTGAGCAAGTTTTTGATCACATTATTGCTACCGATATTTTTTTAAAGCAAGAAAACTCATCTTCCAAGGATAACAAAATTGCCGAAATCAAAGTAAGTGTTCCGGGTAACGAATTTGTTGTGAAGAAAAATTGTCCTTCTTTTGAAGAAGCGGCCGACCAAGCTATTGATTCTCTTCGTCGTCAATTGCGTAATCATAAGGAGAAGATGCGTTTGAATCACGCCCACTAATTAATGTCTGTCTATAAAGTCCGATGACGGCGTTATGCTCATCCGAAAATCAGGTCATCCCGACAAAGACTTGTCGGGACTCCTGATTTTCAATTTTCGCAAGCCTCGCTCTCGAACTTTCTAGAGCAGCCACTTGCACTTTATGGGCAGACTCTAATTAATCATAAAAAAAGCGGTTCAACTGAACCGCTTTTTTTATGCTATTTAATTCGCACTCTCTGATATTCGTAATCTTCGTAAAAGCGTTCTTCAAAAGTAAACTCCGAAGGAATACCGTCTCTAAGCACCCGATACACCATCCAAATAATGGGTAGCGGTGACAAGGATACCAGTAGCATGCTGATTGCCAGAATGCTGCTAAAGGATAATGTGATGACAAATACCACCAAATATGCAGTAGCAATCATTATAGGTAGTTTTATTTTTTCCATGATGCTTTTTTATTGATTTCTTTGATAACTAACCCCATACTGGCGCAATAAGTTCGTTGTTTTGATAGTACCTTTGTGGCCAAAACATGACCGTTGGGAAAACTTTGTCTTGCTGATGCATGTTTGATTTAGCGTAATCTACTTATAATTTGAAATAATTCATGGTATCAAGAGAGCAGGTGCTTGAGGCACTGAAATCCGTTTCTACCTCAGGCGTTGATAAAAATATTGTTGAGGCTGGACTTCTGAAAAACATACAGATTTTTGGTGAAGAAGTTGAAATCGATGTTGATTCACCGCAGCCAGCTTTACACGTGCGTAAGAAGCTTGAAGTTGACGTGCTGAAAGCAGTACACCAAAACATCAATCCGAAACTCAAGGTTCGTGTGCGTACTCACGTGGTGGAGCAACCCGAAAAACCAACGCCAAACGAGATTAAAGGAAAGCCCATCCCGGGTGTTGACAATATCATTGCCATCGCTTCCGGTAAAGGTGGGGTTGGAAAATCTACCCTCACCGCAAACCTAGCCGTTACCCTCGCCGATATGGGCTTTAAGGTAGGCTTGGTAGATGCGGATATCTACGGGCCGAGCATGCCCATCATGTTTGATGTTCCAAATGTGAAACCTTTAGCCGTAGAGGTTGATGGTAAAAGTAAAATGCAGCCTATTGAGAGCTATGGTGTCAAATTACTTAGCATTGGTTTTTTCGCTGGCACAGACCAAGCCGTTGTTTGGCGTGGTCCAATGGCCTCGAAAGCGCTAAATCAACTTATCTGGGACGCTCACTGGGGCGACTTGGATTTCTTATTGATTGACCTTCCTCCGGGAACCGGTGATATCCATTTAAGTGTGGTGCAATCTGTGCCACTCACGGGTGCAGTAGTTGTTAGTACACCTCAAAACATCGCTTTGGCTGATGCTAAAAAAGGCGTGGGAATGTTCCGTGTCCCCAATATCAACGTTCCGGTTTTGGGTATCGTAGAAAATATGGCCTACTTTACACCTGAAGAGCTACCCGATAATAAGTATTACATTTTTGGAAGAGAAGGAGCAAAGCATTTGGCAGAATCCATTGATGTTCCCTTCCTCGGTGAAGTACCTTTGATTCAAAGTATTCGCGAGGCTGGAGATGTTGGTCGCCCTGCGGTACTGCAAGGAGATACGCCCGCAGCAGAGGCCTTCAAGGCTGTTTGTCGCAGAATGGTCGAGGAGTGTGTGCGCCGTAACGAATCCCTACCGCCTACCGAAGCAGTACGTATCACTACCATGGCTGGATGCAGCGCCGTTAAGCCATCTGTTCAATAGTTTTTCAACCCCGGAAATTTTCCCCACCATGGTTTCACAAGAAATAACCGATAAAATTCATAAGGCTCTAGACGAAATTAGACCTTTTTTGCAGTCTGATGGCGGCGACATCTCTTTGGTGAACGTTACCGACGACTTAAGCGTGGTAGTTAAACTCCACGGTGCCTGTATTGGCTGTAGGGTCAATCAAATGACCTTGAAAAGTGGTGTAGAAATGACCATTAGAAAATATCTACCCGATATTAAAAATGTGGTTCAAGAGGGTACACTTGATGCCTAAGTACGTATGAGTAAAAATAACCAAACGCCCAAACTCCTTGAGAAAGCCACCATTTTATTCGCCGGAGATTCCGGAGATGGTATCCAACTTACCGGCTTTCAATTTTCACAAAATACCGCGCTCGAAGGACAAGACCTAAGCACCTTTCCCGATTTTCCCGCCGAAATTCGTGCACCAATCGGAACGGTTTCCGGAGTGTCGGGTTTTCGAATCAACTTCGGTAGCCAGCGCATTTTTACCCCCGGCTCCAAAGTAGATGCACTGGTCGCCTTTAACGCTGCGGCCTTAATCAAAAACATCGATCAACTTCGCAAAGGGGGAATTCTCATCGTGGACGAATCGGGTTTTTCTCGCAGAAATCTCGAACTCGCTAAGCTTACGGAAAATCCTTTGGATGATCCCGCCTTGGAGGAGAATTATAAAAAGTTGGTATTCGACCTCACAGCATTAACCAAGGAAGCACTTGTTGACCTACCGGGAAATCCCCGTGAAAAAGCACGTTCTAAAAACTTTTTTGCCTTGGGACTCATTTACTGGATGTACAGTCGGTCTTTGGAACAAGGAGAAAAGTTGGTTGCGGAGAAGTTTAAATTGGGCACGGATGCTTACGAAGCCAACGTTCGCTCACTTCGCGCCGGATACCATTTGGGTGAAACCATTGAGGAGTCTGCCGTACGTTTCCGCCTCGATTCGGCACATTTGCCACCAGGGAAATACCGCAGCATAATGGGAAATCAGGCCTTGGCACTCGGACTCATTGCCGCAGCACGTAAAGCCGACCGGCCTTTGTTTTACGGCAGCTATCCCATTACCCCAGCCTCCGATATTTTACATGAACTCTCACGTCAGAAGCATTTTGGTGTACGAACCTTTCAGGCAGAAGACGAAATTGCGGCCATTACCTCGGCCATTGGAGCAGCCTTTGGTGGAGCATTAGCCGTCACGGGTTCTTCCGGGCCCGGTATTGCGCTAAAAGGTGAAGGACTCGGATTAGCCGTGATTCTGGAGTTGCCCTTGGTGATTGTCAATGTACAACGCGGTGGGCCATCAACGGGATTGCCAACTAAGACGGAGCAAGCCGATCTCAACCAAGCGCTCTTTGGCAGAAATGGCGAGGCTCCGATTCCGGTAATTGCGCCTCGTTCTCCGGTGGATTGTTTTAATATGGCCTTCGAAGCTGCGAAAATTGCTTTGCAGCACATGACTCCCGTTCTTCTGCTTTCCGACGGATTCATTGCCAATGGTTCGCAGCCTTGGAAGTTTCCGTCTTCCTCAGATTTATCAAACATTTCTGTGCCCTTTGCCATGGTTGATAATACGGATTATCAGCCTTATAAACGCGACGAACGAGGCGTGCGAGAGTGGGCCATTCCGGGAATGAAAGGCTTGGAACATCGAGTAGGCGGACTGGAGAAGGAAGATGTTACGGGTAATGTTTCCTACGATCCGGAAAACCACCAGAAAATGGTGCGCATTCGTGAGAAAAAAGTTTTGTCGATTCCCGTACCACCCATCGAAATTGAGTGTGGCGAAGAAAAAGCTGAAGTGCTCGTTTTGGGCTGGGGCTCAACTTTTGGAGCCATCCGCGAAGCTGTTAACCGCTTAGTGGATGATGGAGTTTCGGTATCTCAGGCGCATTTGCGTTATTTGTATCCATTGCCATCAAACTTGGGGGAAACCCTCGACAACTTTACGCATGTGATTGTTCCTGAGTTAAATGCCGGGCAATTGCTAGGATGGTTAAAGCAGAATTTTGACCGAAGCTTTATTCCCTTACAGAAAATAAAAGGTTTGCCCTTTGCCAGTGAAGAAATTGAAGAAGCCGTGCGCGCTTTGATAACGAAAAAATGATGGATTTCCTCAAAATCACACTTTCTTTTTTAGACTCCTTAGAGTATCTTCGTGCAAATTTTTTATACAATGAAATAGCCATGCAAAAATTTCGCTTAAGCACTGAAGAAAATATCATGGCGTATTCCATATGACCTTTAACAATCTAATCATTTCCATATGCAAACCATAATCTTTCCAACTGATTTTAGTAAAGGTGCCGACTATGCAATGCAATACGCTGTTTTTATTGCTAAGACTACCGGAGCCGAAATAATCGTGATGAACGCTTACGATCTGCCTTACGCGGAAACCATCATGACGCATTCCCTTCTCGATGTTATGAAATCTAATGCTGAGGAGGCAATGAAGAAGGTGGCAGACACCCTTGAGGCTGAGAAAGTGAACTTCCGCACCATGGTACAAATGGGCAACCCCATCCGCTTGGTTAAGGAATTGGTGGAGGAACTCAACGCTGATATGGTTGTGTTGGGAACTAAAGGAGCCAGCGGACTCGAAGAAGTGCTTATCGGTTCTAACGCCGCGTCTATTCTCCATAATGTTGATTGTCCGGTACTTTCCATCCCTAAGGGTCGTGCATTCACCGATATAGATACGATAGTGTACGGTGCTGACTTTCGCTCTAAGAAGGCTGATAAAGCTTTGGGTGAATTAGCCAGTATTGCCAAACTATTCGGTGCAAAGATTATCGTTACCCACGTTGTAGTGAACTACGATCTTGATGATGCGTCAATCGACGATGCTAAAAAGAGAATTTCTCCAAAACTAGAAGGTGTGGAGCACAGCTTTGAGGTGATTTCTGGTGAAAGTGTGGAGAAAGCTATTTTAGAGTTTGCCGCTACACAAGGCGCAGATATGATAGCCTTAATGTCTCGTAACTATTCATTCTTTGAAGGACTCTTCCGCAGAAGTGTAACTACCAAAGTAGCGTATCACTCTCAGATTCCTTATTTGGCACTTCAAGAGGAAGAATAGGCAAAGATTATCTTTCGCATAACCTGAATTCTTTTTTATTTCCCTGTTTGGTAGCCTTATGAATAGTAACAAAGTCTTGATTGTCACCTATTATTGGCCGCCTGCGGGAGGTCCGGGCGTACAACGCTGGCTGAAGTTTACCAAATACTTAGTTCAGAAGGGCTTCGAAGTTCACGTGTATGTGCCTGAAAACCCCACCTATCCAGTACGTGATGAAAATCTGCTGGAGGAGGTTCCTAAGGAAGCAATCATCATTCGGTATCCGATAAGGGAGCCGTATAACCTTGCGGGATTTTTTGGAAAGAAAAAAATCAAAACCATCAGTGCCGGCCATGTGCCTTCCGAGCAAAAGCAGGGGGTAAAAGATCGATTTTTACTTTGGGTAAGAGGAAATATGTTTATTCCTGATGCCCGCGTATTTTGGGTGAAACCCTCAGTAAAGTTTCTCTCCCGCTACCTCAAGCAAAACAATATTCCCACGCTGATTACGACCGGGCCGCCGCATAGTCTCCATCTTATTGGTGAAAAGTTGCAGCGAAAAGCCCAAGTCAAATGGATTGCCGATTTTCGCGATCCGTGGACAACCATTGAGTATCATGACCAATTGAAGTTGAGCAAGCCGGCGCAGAAGCGTCATCGTGCTTTGGAACAAAAAGTGCTGCAAGCTGCCGATGAAATTGTGGTAACCAGTCCATCCACGCAGCAAGATTTTCAGTCGATGACCCCTCGTCCCGTGCATCTTATTACCAACGGTTTTGATACCGAGGTAAAACGCTCGGATAATCTTGATGCGAAATTTAGCCTAGCACACATTGGTTCTCTATTGCCAAGTAGAAACCCCGAAGTTCTTTGGCGGGCTATTCGTCGCTGCATGGATGAGATTCCCGGCTTTTCCGATGATTTACACATTAAGCTCATAGGCTTAGTTAGCGATGAAGTTCGGCACTCGATTGAAAGAAGCGGACTCCAAGCAAACACTGAATATTTGGGGTATCTGAGCCATGATAAGGTGGTTGTTCTCCAGTCGGTTTCTCAAGTTTTACTCCTCATTGAGGCCGATAATGTGCTCAAAAAATGTATCCTTCCGGGAAAAATCTTTGAATATATGTCGGCCGGACGTCCCATAATGGCTTTTGGTGTACCGCAGTCAGACATTGAACAAATTTTACATACAACCCAAGCAGGTGCATATTTCACCTACCAAAGTGAGGACGCTGTTTTTGAGCACATCCGCAGTTTGTATGCTGAGTATAAGAATGGTCGATTAGGCTCTCATGCAGAAGGTATTGAGGATTTTCATCGCTCAAAGCTCACAGACAAGCTCATTTCAATATTAGCAAAACTTTCGTCTAAATGATTCTGACCATTATTGGCGCTCGTCCGCAGTTTATAAAAGCTGCACCGGTATCCTTAGCTCTGCGGCAAAGTGGCTTGCATGAGGTGGTGTTGCATACGGGGCAGCATTTTGATCATGCGATGGATAGGGTTTTCTTCGATGAATTAGGGATGGATTATCCCAAGCATCATTTGGGTTTAGGAGGAGGTTCACATGCTGAGCAGACTTCCAGGATGCTGGTGGGGATTGAAAAAGCCATTCAAGAATTAAAGCCTCAAGCGGTACTTGTTTTCGGTGATACCAATAGCACCTTGGCGGGAGCCTTAGCCGCGGTAAAGCTTCACGTTCCCGTGGCGCACGTGGAGGCGGGTTTGCGCTCGTTTGATCTCCGCATGCCGGAGGAGGTCAATCGCCGCCTCACCGATCACATTTCGCATTGGTTGTTTTGTCCTTCGGAAAAATCGGTGAATCAACTTGCTAAAGAAGGTATTACGGAGCGCGTGTTCGATGTGGGTGATGTTATGCTTGATGCTTTTCAGATGTTTTCCGAAAAAGCGAAAGACATCGATCTTCCTGATGAACTAAAAGACCGCGACTATTATTTGTTTACCATGCACCGTCCGTCAAATACCGACGACCCAAGTCGTTTGCAATCCTTTTTACACGCCCTTGCTCGGGTTGAAAAAATGGTGATTTGGCCGGTGCATCCTAGGGTGAAGTCACTGCTGGCTTCTTTAGATATTCCAGAAAATATTCGATGCATAGAGCCACAATCCTATTTAAGGATGCTCCGATATGTATTGGGAGCCAAAGCCCTTTTTACGGATTCAGGGGGCTTACAGAAGGAGGCGTATTGGGCGAAGACCCCGTGCATTACTCTCCGTGCTGAAACTGAATGGGTGGAGACCTTAGAAAATTCGTGGAACCAATTGGTTGTTGAACCTAATGCCATTCTTCAGGCTTTAGAAACTCCACAGGGAAAATGGAAGCCGCTGTATGGTGATGGCGCTGCGGGAAGTAAAATTGCGAAACATTTATTGGATCAAAAATAGAAGCCAAGTAAACGATAGCATTTACTTGGCTTCCTTTTGTTATTCACCGACTATCAATTCTTAGTCAAATCCTCCTCACGCTCTCTAATGATTTCATTAGTACGCTCAATAGCTTTTTTGAGTTTGTAGTCGCTCCAGCTGCTTTTGTAATACTTGTTTAGAAATTCGTCGAGCTTGCGAACTACAAATACGTTATAGGCTCCCTGAATTTGCCCTAAACGAGAAGGGGA
>JBHYFA010000045.1:0-529 GCA_051859825.1 Schleiferiaceae bacterium | reverse complement strand
AGTGAAAGTGAATAGCTGCCATCGAGGTATTCGATGTAATGCCAAATTCCGCTGGGCATAAATAAGGTTTCGCCGTGTTCGAGTTCACACGTGTATCCTTGGGCTAACTTTAAGGCCGGATATTTTTCAAAATCAATGTTTGCCATATCCACCGCGCTGTGGGTGGTAAAAGGAAATTTGTACAAATACTTGGTCTGACTTTGGTCGAAAAGCGTAAAGCGCTTGGTTCCGTGAAACTGGGTAATAAACACATTGGAAAGGTCGATATCGTAGTGCAAACGCACATCAGACCCCGCAGCTCCAAAAAACAGATACGGGAAGTCTTTTAAATAGCCATCCATGATGGGAGGGAAGTCGAAGTCTTCAAGCAAACTAGGTTCTAGTTTGAAAAGATTGAAAAGAAAAATTCGTAAATCGGACTCTTCTCCGGCTGCAATACTGTCTAAGTACTCCCCGAACGGAACTTCCTTCACCGGCGGCATTTCGATAAGCGTGGGAGAATTATCCAGCCACTTACCGTAAAGTTTCA
>JBHYFA010000044.1:0-24272 GCA_051859825.1 Schleiferiaceae bacterium | reverse complement strand
ATTGAAAAGCCAGGTATTTTTAATTTACTTAAAGAACAAAGGGTATTTAAAACCAATATTTCTTCGGATGAGAAAAGTAAGTTTCAAGATTTACAAAACCATGACATCAAAAACCCCATTGCCAAAGGACACATTTTATTGACAACATATTATTCTTTGTCAAAAATTCTTCAAGAAAACTTTAATTCAAAAGCATTCGATTTAATTATAATTGAAGAAGCCTCCCAAGCATTCTTGACAACGATTGCCGGTTTCACAGGATTAGCAAATAAAGCATTAACTATAGGTGACTTCAAACAAATGAAACCGATTGTGCTAAACGAATCCGGAGCTCTAAGTATCCATGATGAAGTACCGTATCTTATAAACGGTTTGCTAACGTATACTTATAACAATAAGAATTCTGCTTACCGCCTTATTGAATCTTATAGATTAACAGCAAAGGCGGCTGAATTAACGGGTATATTTTATGATAATTCACTCATTTCAAAATCATCAGTAGACAGAGTAGTTCTTCAAGGGCTAGCTGGAAAACAATTTTGTAAAGAAGGTGGTACAACTTTTTGTAACTTCACTAAAATGGATGAGGGTAAAGTACCAAATAATGCCATTACATTTCTCACTGACATAATCAAAAGTATTAAAAATCAAAATGATAATTTTGTAGTAGCTGTTTTGGCTCCATATAAAGATACGGTAACTGCGATTATTGATAACATTTTAAAAAATGGCTTAAGTTTTAAAAACTTAGATATAAACACAATAGACAGAATTCAAGGATTAACTGTGGATTATTGTATTATTCTAATCCCTTCTTACAGAACAAAATTTGCTTACCAGGTCAATCGTTTTAACGTAGCCACAAGCCGTGCAAAAAGAGGTACATTGATAATTGCTGAAGAACAATTAAGCGACAAAATTTTATTTGATACAGAAGTTCAAAAGTATTTATCCCTTTGCAAAAAGACAACAAATGAATATTGTGATTTATAAATATTTCTCACCAAAAGCCCTCGAGCTAGCTTTCTACCGCGTAAAGTGCTGGAACGACAAACTGGTGAAAGATCAGGTTGGCTTAAGGGCCTTTGGCGCAGACTTGGAAAACAATTGCTTAAAACTATCGAACAAATTGCTTGAAGGTGAATACAAGCCGCAGCGGGGATTTAAGTTCTATGTACCAAAGTCATCACTCACCAATAGGACTAAAACCTTACTGTATATTGAAGATGCTTTGGTGTATCAGGCTATTGCCAATCAGCTCGCATTTGAAAACTACCATAAACTGCAGGAGCATCATTCCTTTGTTTTTAGCAGTGTACTTTCTCCCGAGAATAAATTGGGACTTGATCTCTTAGAAAAGCCTGAACCAAATTTTTTCTTTTTCAAATTCTGGAAAAACCTCTTTGCTACCTTTAAAGAATCGATTATTCATAGTGTAGAAGTTGATAAAGCAAAATTCAAGTTCGAAACCGACATCACCGGATTTTTTGATTGCATACCACACTATAACCTTATGATGGTACTGTCTGAGCAATTCGGTGTGGAGGACGAAATTCTTGATTTGCTTTCGCAATGCCTAAACATTTGGTCGGGCACCAAAGATAGCATTACCCCTGGTGTGGGCATACCCCAAGGTGCAGAGCCTTCTTTTTTGCTTGCAAATTTGCTATTGCATGAGTTGGACGAATTAATCATCAGCAACGGCTTTAAGTACTACCGTTACATGGATGATATTAAAATATACGGTTATGAAAAGCAAGAACTGGTTACTGCACTAGTATTAATTGATAAGCATTTAAAAGGTTGTGGTCTATCTATTAATTCCAAGAAAACCTCCATTGAAGCCATGAGTGAGGATATGGAAGACGCCACGGTAAAAGAATTAAAGAAGCTTGATACGTTTGCACAATACCTATACGATGAAGAAGGTTTAGAAGTGATTGACACATTTACTTTAGACGACATTGAAAATGACAAACAAACGGATAAGCATTTAGCAATACATAAAGAACTGGAAAAAGCCTCTGGTTTGGCTGAACAAGAAAGTCAATCATTTTTGGAAGTAAAAATTGATGAAAGACTCACGGAAGAAGCAGACATCATCAATTTCCTGGAAGAGCAACTAGCCCAGGTTGACAAAGAACTTCCTGCATTGTTTAAAGATGCTTCGTTAGAAATAGACAAGCTTGAGGTTGAGGAAGAAAAAACAGACATCGACTTCATCCGTATGAGTGCTCAATTTGGAACGAATTTTAATAAAATAAAAGCATTGAAGCCCCATTATAAAGCGAATGATAAACTACTGAAATATTGGCTTTTTAGTTATAAAAAATTCTTTTGGCGTGCCAATAACTTTGGGCTAAGCTTAGCTCATTATCGCAACAATGCTCAGATAAAATCTTTCTTGCTGAACCTTATCCAAAATGATTTTACGCATTATGAATGGTCTCGGTACATGGCAATACAAACATTGTCTATCTCACACGAATTTGACGACAAAGAGCTTCGACAAATTTATTTTAAAATGCTACTGAATGATGAATCAGACTTAGTAAAGATTGCACTCTACAGACTACTCTACAGGCATGCCAAGAGCAAGCAATTTACTTCAACGCTAAATAAACAGCTACAAAAAGAATCAAATTGGTACTTAAAGGTTTTAATCACGGATTTTAATAAGAACCAAAAAAATGAAGATATAGATATTGTTGAATTCATCAACTCCATAGGCTTATGAGATTCACAGAATTAAGAAAGGAGATTTCAGCGAATATCAATGAAGTCAACTCCACCAACGATTACATTAAAAAATACCTTTCTACACCTTTACAGGATAGAATTGCGCAACTGAATGAAAAATTTGTTGACTATCTCTACGTAGATCTTGCAGGTAAGGAAATTGAAAAAGACATAAAATCATTTCTTGGAGGCGTTTATTTCACTGCAAATGAATATGCAAAGGCGTGTATAACAACAGCGTTTCGCAGTAAAGACATCTATGGTTTAAAAGTTCCGGCATGGACCGATTCTGCGCTCAAGTGTTTTGATAACTTCATATTGGTTTTGATTCAAGAAAAATTACGAGAAACCATCAAAAAAACCGGGGACAAAGGAATTGAGCGTCAAAAATACCATCATCTTATCGAAAAGGGTGGTGATTATTATATTGTTGGAATGGGCTTAGACGTCATCTACCAACAAAGAAATGAATTTACGCACATAGAAATCATCGACGACAAATCGGGCCATCGAAAACAGCTAAAGCCAAGCAACAAAACTATTAACAAACGAAAACAAATCATCCTTGAAAATTTTGAAAAGGCTCTTTTGGCACTGGATAAGGTTATGGGGTAAATTATCACAAATTCACATTTTGGAATAAACGAGAAATAAAAATAGATTAATGAAGTATTCTCTAAAAAGAAAAAGACATGATTAAAGCCATCCAATCCAACCAAAGATTAAGAGCACACTTCAAAAAAGATGAAGATGCCTTAACCTCCTCTGTTTTTGAGCGTTTGATGTATCTGCCACAGGAATTGATAAGCACCATTTTCACCGCTGCTTTGTATCAGGACATTCCCAAATTGGACTTAACAAAAATCAAAAGCATAGAATTTTGGCCTAAATGGAGTGCTATAGAAACAACCAACGCAAGTTATGTTGAGCCGGACATTTATATTCGAACGCAAGATCACGACATCATCATTGAAGCTAAGAGGTATGAGCAAGGACAACAACTAGAAAGTCAATGGAAGAAGGAAATCACTGCATACAACAATGAAAATAGTGAGCAAAATCGACCGCTTATCTTTATTGCTTTAGGTGGTCTACATCAGCTAACCACCAACAAAGTTACGGTAGGAGAAAATGGTATAATCATTTACAAATGCAGCTGGAGACGGATATTGCAAGAGGTTTTAAAAGCAAAAAAGAACCTCGAAAATAGTGTAGATGTACTTCATGTAAACTGGGCCATCAACAATGTGTTAGAAGACCTTATCCTTGTATTTAGACTTTTTGGTTTTTCCACTGCTCCATGGTTTGAGGAGTTTATGAAGCCACCCCGTTTAAATCAAAAAAATATGAACAAACTAAATTTCACAATACCATGGAAAAAATAAACCCGAATGAATTTAACCAAGTGCTTCAAGACGTACGAACCGCCTATAGGCTTATTGCATTGTACCAAACGCGGGTAAAGGATGTTGTTAAGTATATCATGGATAATTACCAGTTGACCTATGCTGGAGGTTACCAAAAATTTTCTGCAAACAACCTACGAAAAAGCAAGTCAGCAAAACTAAGTAATTATACATGGGACTGGCTTCCAATGTATATGTATCAATTTACAGCTAAAGCATTTGAAAAAGATTCCGATGATTATTGTTTTCATATATATCATGTTTCAGACTCAGGATATTTTGACCAATTTGGTCCTGAGCTAGGTCCAGATCGCTTAAATGTGACAGCATTTGGTCCGGTTGAAGATGCTAAAACAAGGTTGTTTTTTGTCTTGAGTAGAAATGATGTTAATGGATGGCCCTATTCAAAGATTTTGAAAAACCACCTCACTTCAAATGCGAGTGAAGCAATAGAGGATGATTGGATAGCCAAACCTTATGACATGCACAAGTTCTTCAATGAAGAAACTACAGATGAAATAATGAAAGACTTTAATGATTTTTGTTTTGAACACTTTAAAATCAAACTATTAGATAGTGATTTAAAAGTGAACTCATAAATTAGCGTACTACATCGTCTTCTATACGGCTCAAATAATATTTCGATTCTCAATTCGCGAATCGCGAATTGAGAATAATTACCTACCTTTGCATCATAAAACCAGTATTACAATGAAAAAGCATAGTGGTATGCGTCCACATGATGTGGTGGTATTACTTAAAATTGCAGCTAAGAAAGATGCACCTTGGTTGATGAAGGATTTATCCTTTGAATTGGGCATTAGCGCCAGTGAAATAAGTGAAAGCCTCAATCGCTCCGCTTTAGCTGGCCTCATAGCCAAAGACAAAAAACGCTTGATGAAACTAGCCATTCTTGATTTTTTGCAATATGGACTACGCTATGTTTATCCGCAGCAACCGGGAGCACGGGTTCGAGGTGTACCTACTGCACATGCAGCACCTCCTTTAAATCAAGAAATTGTGAGCAATGAGCCTTATGTGTGGCCTTATGGTGAGGGAACGGCAAGAGGGGAATCCATAGAACCCTTACACCCGAAAGTGCCTATAGCATGCTTAAAAGACCCTGAATTTTATGAATACATGGCTTTGTGTGATGCATTGCGTGTAGGTAGAGCCCGAGAGAAAAATCTTGCTGTAGAAATTTTGAAAAAAAAGCTATGCTAAAAAACACGCAAATAAATAGAGCGATAACGCTAAAAATTGCAAACGCCCTAGGAGAACTCAACGAGCGTGTTGTTTTTGTTGGGGGAGCTGTGGTGAGTTTGTATGTAGATGATCCGGCAGCAGATGACGTAAGGCCTACACAAGACATTGATTTCACATTGGATATTGCCCATTTTGCAGAGCTTGAATCCTTTAGAGAAACATTAATCAAAAAGGGGTTTTACCAAACAAGCGAAGACGATGTGATTTGCCGTTTTCGCTATGACGACATTAAAGTGGACGTGATGGCTACTAAAGCAGTTGGTTGGGCTCCCGCTAATAGTTGGTTTGCTCCGGGTTTTGAAAGTCCCGTGCATTTTAATTTAGAAGGAAAAACAATTAGATGTTTATCTCTACCCTATTTCTTAGCTTCGAAATTTGAAGCTTTTTATGGCCGAGGAACAAAAGATCCAAGAACCAGTAAGGATATGGAGGATATTGCGTATATCCTAAATCATACAATGGATTTGGAAAAACAGGTGCTTGCTAGTGAAGCAACTGTAAAGCAATATTTAGTGGATTGTTTTCAAGATATCCTGCAAGATGATGTGAAACAGGAAGCCATTCTAGCTAATTTATTTCATGAGGACCAAGACACTAGGTTTAATAAAATTTTGAATACATTAAAAAAGATTTGTGATGGCATTTAACGAACTCAACAGCGTCGAACATTTCATCATTCATCATCTGAGTGGTGTTAACTTAAACACCCCAGCATTAACAGAACCTACTCCAAAATATGGAGGATATATGTGGCAATACAAAACAGCCCAACAAATTCAGAGGGGTGTCAATGAGGTTTTGGTGGAAACAGAACTCAAAGAGGCGTTGATTCGTTTAAATCCGGAAATCAAGAACAATCCATCACTTGCAGATGAAGTCATCTACAAACTAAGAGCGGTATTTTTGGCCGTCAATCAAGTGGGGTTGGTAAAAACCAACGAGGAATTTTTCAAATGGCTCACCGGCGAAAAGACCATGCCCTTCGGCCCCAATAACCGCCATGTACCCGTCAGGCTCATCGATTTCGAAAAATTAACCAACAACAGCTACATCGTTACCAGCCAATACCGCATTCACCACCGTGAAACCAAAATCCCCGATATCGTGATGCTTATCAATGGTATTCCCGTGGTGGTAGGTGAAGCAAAAACCCCTATTCGTCCCTCGGTGAGTTGGTTGGATGGCGCGCATGAGATTCATCAGGTCTACGAAAATAGTGTCCCCCAATTATTCGTCCCCAACATCCTCTGCTTCGCCACCGAAGGCAAAGAGTTGTACTACGGCGCCATACGCAGTCCACTGGAATACTGGGCGCCCTGGCGTTTAGAAAACGATGATGATGCCCTTGCAAAACGATTGGGCTTAGCAGAAATTGGCAAAGAATTAGGTGATTTACTGCATCCCGCTCGCTTGCTGGATATTATGCAAAACTTCTCACTCTTCACCACCGACAAGAAGAAGCGTCGTGTAAAAATCATTCCGCGCTTTCAACAATACGAAGGTGCGAACAAAATTGTGGAACGGGTAAAAGAAGGTCGCGTGAAAAAGGGCCTAATATGGCACTTTCAAGGCTCGGGCAAATCACTGTTGATGGTTTATGCAGCACAAAAATTAAGAAAGGCGCCTGAACTTAAAAGCCCAACCGTAATCGTGCTGGTTGACCGCGTTGATCTTGATACCCAAATCAGCGGCATATTCAATGCTGCCGATATCGCCAACGTAGAAACCACGGATAGCATTCGAGAATTACAAAGCATGCTGGAGCGCGACACCCGAAAAATTATCATTTCGATGATTCACAAGTTTCGCGATGCCAAGCCCAATATGAACACCCGCGACAACATCATCGTATTGGTAGATGAAGCACACCGCACCCAAGAAGGTGATCTCGGACGTCAAATGCGGGCGGCTTTACCAAATGCCTTCTTGTTTGGTTTGACAGGTACTCCCGTAAACAAAGCCGACAAAAACACCTTTTGGGCATTTGGGGCTGAAGAAGATGCTGGTGGATATATGTCTCGCTACACCTTTCAAGATTCCATTCGCGACAACGCTACCCTCCCCTTGCACTTTGAACCGCGTTTGGTAGATGTTCATGTGGACAAAGAAACCATTGACAAAGCCTTTGCAGAATTCAAGGAATCGACGGCACTTTCTGATGAAGAAGCCGATGCCCTGAACCAGAAATCCGCAAAAATGGCGGCCTTCCTGAAATCACCAGAACGGGTAGCCAAAATTGTAGAAGACATCGCCAATCACTTCAATGAAAAAGTAGCGCCGCATGGTCTCAAGGCAATGATTGTAACCCCTGACCGCTTTGCATGTGTTCAGTACAAAGAAGAATTAGACAAACACTTCCCCTCAGAAGCCAGTGCGGTGGTCATCTCGTCTTCCGCCAATGATCCACTGGAATTCAAGCAAAAGTGGGCTATTGACAAAAGTCAACAAGAAAAAATTGTGGAGGCATTCAACGACACACAATCTGATTTGAAATTCATCATTGTCACCGCCAAGCTGCTCACCGGTTTTGATGCCCCCATCTTGCAAACCATGTATTTGGACAAATCCTTAAAAGACCATACCCTTTTACAGGCCATTTGCCGCACCAATCGTCTGTACCCGCAAAAATCATTTGGGCGCATTGTGGACTATTTTGGCGTTTTCGACGATGCGGCAAAAGCCCTACAGTTTGACGAAGCCAGTGTCAAACAAGTCATATCCAATCTCTCAGAATTACGCGCTAAGCTACCTGACGCTGTACGCATTACATTGGCACATTTTGAAGGTGTTGATAGGACGCTTGGCGGTTTTGAAGGCTTGGAAGCAGCACAAGATGCCATCAATACCGATGAAAAAAAGGACGCTTTTGCACGCGATTACAAATACCTGTCGAAACTCTGGGAATCGCTCTCACCGGACAATATTTTGGATGTTTATCAAGCCGATTATAAATGGCTTTCACAGGTATTTGAATCGGTAAAACCCGCTTCCGACAATATTGGTAAGTTGCTTTGGTTTTCATTAGGTGCCCAAACAACCAAGCTGATTCATGAAAACATACATGTAGGAGATGTACATAAATTGGAGGAGTTTGTTTTAGATGCGGATATCATTGAGGAAATATTCAACAACCCCGATCCAAAGCACGCCAAGAAGTTAGAAAAAATCATGATTAAACGCTTTCAGCGTCATGCCGGTGACCCTAAGTTTAAAAAACTCAGTGAGCGATTAGAAGAACTGCGCAACAAAGCTGAACAAGGTTTAATCACGTCAATAGAGTTTGTAAAAGAACTTTGTAAATTGGCCAAAGAGACGGTACAAGCCGAAAAGGAACTGGCCGATATGGTTCAAGAAAAAAGTCCCAAAGCCGCGCTCACCGACTTATTCTTAGAGCTCAAAACCGATCAAACCCCTGCTGTTGTCGAACGCATTGTTACTGATATAGATGCTATTGTACGTTTGGTTCGCTTTCCCGGCTGGCAAAGTTCCTCTTCCGGTGAAAGAGAAGTACAAAGTTCGCTCCGCAAAATTCTTTGGGCGAAGTACAAAATAAAAGACCAAGTACTGTTTGATCGTGCGTATGGGTATATTAAGGAGTATTATTAGGTTTAGCTTATTGATTACTGTACATTTAGATTCATAAACAATGACAGCACAAAATTTTTCGTGGGTAGAAACACACAAACAGTTGGTTGATTTTCTAAAAACAAAGGAAAATGATCAATTGGGGTTAATTGGCCTTCTGAAATCGGTGGGGATTTCACCCTTTAATGATAAAACCGGTCCCGATGCGCACGATACGGAACTAGAGGAAATAGACCCGTTTACGTTTTTCTGCTACATCTACAAATATGGTTCTGAGAAACGACTGTCACTTCTTCAAGCCATAGCTGAAAAACTAAACCTCAGCGTGCCACAAGATGAAAAAGGGATTCCGTCGGCGCAGGCACAGAAAGTATGGTTGTTTCCCTATAAGCTTGAACGAACCAACAATGAAATAGAACGGCTGTGGTCTTTCTTTCACAAAGTAATTGCCGATGACGTCAGCGATGCCGACTTTGAAGACATTCTGCAAATTAAAGGCACGGGCAAAACCAAAGTTACTGAAGCTCTTTTTTACATTAACCCGGAGAAATACCTTCCTATAAACGGGCCGACCAAACCGTATATAAAACTTGTGCTGGGTATTGAACCAAAGTTTAATTCATTTCGCGCATACCAAGCACTATTGGAAAAGGTTAAAGAAAAAACCAACTTACCCTTCTACGAACTATCCTATGAAGCTTGGAAATGGAACAAGGATGGTCAATCCCCCAACTACTGGATATTTCAAGGCAACCCTAAGGTTTTTGATTTTAAAACGGCTCTGCGTGAGGAGATTTTGTCTGACTGGACGGTATCGGCCCATAAAGACAAAATCAAAGCGGGTGACAAAGTTATTCTTTGGATTACGGGAAAATCCGCGGGCTGTTATGCATTGGCAGAAGTCACCTCTAAGCCACATCAGAAAAGTGAGTCTGCCGATAAGCATCTGTGGAAAACCGACGATAAGAGCGCATTAAAAGTCGATATTGAAATCACCCACAATTGGGTTGATGAGCCCATTCTAAAAGAAGACATAGATGATGAACCTGGTTTGAAAGAATTAAAGGTGGGCAACCAAGGGACAAATTTTAGCGCAACGGAAGATGAATACGAAACGCTTTTAGCCATGAAAAAAAACAATACATCTAACGTGAAATACTGGTTGTATGCACCCGGAGAAAATGCCTCTAAATGGGACGAGTTTTACGAAGAAGGCATTATGGGCTTGGGATGGGAAAGCCTCGGAGATTTGGCGCAGTACAAAACAAAAGAGGAGATTGCCAAGCGCCTCAGAGAAGTGGAAAAAACCAAAAGCTCAAAGAAGAATGATGCTAATGCCAACTACGACTTCTACCAAGGTATATCTATTGGTGATGTGATCATTGCCAAAAAAGGCCGTTCGGAATACTTAGGCTACGGTATTGTGACATCAGACTACATATTCGACACACAAAGAGACGATTTTAAAAAAATAAGAAAGGTCGTTTGGAAAAAACGCGGACACTGGGATGAACCAGATAAAGACATCGTCTTAAAAACCCTTACCGATATCACCAAATACCCTAAGTATGTCAAAAAACTCGTAGAAATGATTGGCATTGGCGAAAACCAAGAAACCAAAAACCACCTGAATCAACCCCTCAACCAAATCCTCTACGGGCCGCCGGGTACGGGGAAAACCTATACGTTGAAGACAAAGTACTTCGAGCGCTATACCACCAAAGAAACCTCGCTGACCAAAGCGCAGTACTTTGAGGAAGTCGTCAGAGGCTTGACCTGGTGGCAGGTGGTGACGCTGGCGCTGTTGGAAAAGAACAACCAAAAAGTGAGTGAGTTGGTAGACAATCACTGGGTGGCACACAAGAGCAAAATTTCCGAATCGAAAAATGTACGCGCTACGCTTTGGGGCACCTTGCAGATGCACACCATACAGGAGAGCAATACGGTTGCTTACACCCAGCGATTGGCGCCATTGATTTTCGACAAAAACAAGGATAAGACCTGGCAAATCATCGAAGACGAACTCAAGGAACAAGCACCGGAGATATTTGATATCCTGGAAGATTACCAAAACTTCAAACCGAATCCCGACAACATCATCAAACGCTACGTATTCACCACCTTCCACCAGTCCTTTAGCTATGAAGATTTCATCGAGGGCATCAAACCGATGATATCGGAGATGGAAAGCAGTGATGTGGTGCAGTACGTCATCGAAGACGGCGTGTTTAAGGAACTCTGTCGACGCGCCGAATCTGATCCCGGCAACCGCTACGCCATATTCATCGACGAAATCAATCGCGGCAATGTATCGGCCATTTTCGGGGAGTTGATCACGCTCATTGAAACCGACAAGCGAAAAGGGATGGACAACGGCATGAGCGCCACCCTGCCCTACTCTAAAAAACCGTTTTCGGTACCGCCTAACGTCGACATCTACGGCACCATGAACACCGCCGACCGCTCCGTTGAGGCCTTAGACACCGCGCTGCGTCGTCGGTTTAGTTTTGTAGAAATGATGCCAAGGCCGGAATTGCTGCGGCAAATCAACCCCCATCAGGGCGTGATTGAGGACATCGACCTGGTGGAGGTGCTGCAAACCATGAACGACCGCATCGAGGTGCTGGTGGATCGCGACCACACCATTGGTCACTCCTACTTTATGAAGGTCAACAGCGCCGAGGATTTGAAAAACGTGTTTAAAGACAAGGTGATTCCGCTGTTGCAGGAGTATTTCTTCGGCGATTACGGCAAAATGGAAATGGTGATTGGCAGCTATTTCTTCGCGGAGAAAACCACACCGGTGACCTTTGCCGTGCAGAATCACAATTACCACGATCTACCCAAGCGCTATCTGCTGAAGGACCTGGCGGCGGAAGACTTCGACATCGTACAGGCCATGCACGCGCTCTTGGGCAAAACGGAGACGCCATAAATGCTGCCGGCGTGATAAAGTCCATCCACAAATACGAGCACGATACCTTGTACATCGGCGAGGAAGGCTTCAACAACCTCCACTGGGACGCAATGGTGAAACTCAATGCCGCGCATGAAGGGGCGTATTTCGACGTCTTACCCAAGGGGATTAAGTTAAAGCAATTTGTGGGTGTGTTGCAAATCGAGAACCTGCTTTTGCACATCCACCCCAAGGCCGACAAAGACGAAAGCGGTGCGGCCTGGCACGGCGTACTGCTGCACATGCTCAAGGCCTGTGGAAAACTCAGCGCACAAACCGCCGGTGATGCCATGGTACGCCGACAGGACATAAATCTGCTCGAGGTCTATTTCGAAAACTTTTTGCAGCAGACAGAAAATCTACTGCACACGGGCTTGATCAAGCAGTACCGCAAATCGTCCGGGAATGTCAGAGCCCTTAAAGGCAAACTGGAGTTCAGCGAAAACATCCGCCACAACGCGGTACACAAGGAGCGTTTTTACACCACCCATCAGGTGTACGACACCGACCATTTTCTTCATCAGGTACTGGCTTTGGCCTTGGACATTTTAGGGAAATTCACCCGCGGCACCCGTCTCAACGATCGCTGGCGACGGGTACAAATGGCCTTTCCGGAGGTCTCGACCATGGCGGTAAGCGCCAAGCAATTGAACCACTACGTATTTAATCGCAAGTCGGAGCCATACCGTCGGGCCTACGAACTCGCCCGTCTCATCATCCTCAACTACTCCCCCGACATCAACCGCGGCGCGGAGCACATGATATCGCTGCTGTTTGACATGAACCAGTTGTGGGAAGAATACGTGTACGTGATGCTGCGCAGGGAGGTGGAATCACCCGACAGTCCCTTCAAAGACTACCGCGTACAAGCGCAAGTCAGCAAGCCCTTCTGGCACCACAACAGTCTGCAACCCGACATCGTTCTTACCCACCAACCCAGCGGCAAACACCTCGTGATCGACACCAAATGGAAGCGTCCCGGCCACACCGCCGGCATCCAAGATTTACGTCAGGCCTACGCCTACGCCCGCTTCTGGAAGACCGAAACCGTCATGCTCCTCTACCCCGGTCATCAGCACCAAAACCAAGAACACCCTTTTGAAACCCAAGACCACCTCCACGGAACCATTACCTCCCACCGTGGATTGTTGCGGTTTGTGCGCGTGGTGGCGGATGGTAAGGTTAATGAAGGATTGGGGAGGGATGTGTTGTGGGGATTGGTGAAATAATGCCGTTTGAATTTTGGTACGTGGCGATGTGGAGACGCAATGCCGTGCGTCTCCAAACGGCAGTGCGTCTTTACGACAGACCATGCGTCTCTACGGGAGATGATGGAAAAAAGAAATAAAAAAACCGTTGCTGTTTTGGTCAGTATCTAATTTGTCCGACAGTGTCGGTAGAATTAATTTTCACAAGCGCAATCAATTTTCTCGTCCCTGTCGAGTAAATTAGGTATGAATCTCTTTCTATTTGGTTCGTCAGTAACGAACCAAATTCATTTCTTGTAGCTTCCTTATTCATGATCACACTCCTTTTTTATCATGAAACAATTGTCGTATTGGCGATACGACAATTTCTTGGTTAGGATAAATTTCAGCAAACTGAATCATAGATTTGCCTTTCGTATTCAGGTTTTTTCTACTCATCGATTAAATCAATAATCTCTTGTTGTCGCTCTGTTAGCTCTATTGGACCACCTATTGGACCACCCATTGGACCACCTATTGCACCACCTATTGCACCACCTACATTTTCGTTGTAAAGGTCCTTTTTCGGATTCTCTGATTCTGATAAATCTTCACTCAAACCCCAAGCATTGGGGAAAGTCATGCGAAGAAAATTTTCTGTAAATTTGAAGCATTTCGCAGGATAAACTTCCAATATTCTTAGGATGCCGAAACCGTCATGCTCCTTTACCCCGGTCATCAGCACCAAAACCAAGAACACCCTTTCCAAACCCAAGACAACCTCCACGGAACCATCACCTCCCACCGTGGATTGTTGCGGTTTGTGCGTGTGGTGGCGGATGGTAAGGTTAATGAGAGGTTGGGGAGGGATGTTTTGTGGGGATTGGTGAAATAATACCGTTTGAATTTTGGTACGTGGCGTTGTAGAGACGCACGGCCTTTAGAGACGCACTGCCGTGCCGTATCTACTGCGGATAATAAATCAATTCTCAATTCTAGGATCGAGAATCGAGAATATCGCATATCGCGATACGCGATAACGCTCTAAATAAATTTTGAAAAAGAGAAATTTAGGTCGTAATATTGCATATCGCGATACGCAATATTGCAAACTATGAGAGCGCAAAACCAACAGATGAAACCTCAAGATGTGTTGTTGTTACTTAAAATAATCAGCATAAATAACACTGCTTGGAATCAAAAACCGGTTGCGGAAGCCTTGGGTTTGAGCCAATCGGAAGTGAGCGAAGCGGTAGCCCGTTGTAAATATGCGGGTCTATTAGCGCCCAATGGAAAAACTGTAATGAAGATGGCCTTGCTGGAGTTTTTGCAGTACGGATTAAGGTATGTGTTTCCCGTAAAACCCGGTGCTGTAGTTCGCGGTGTTCCTACTTCACATTCGGCAAGCCCATTAAAAGAAGACATTCAAAGTACGGAAGCTTATGTATGGCCTTTTGGCAATGGTACCGTTCGCGGGCACGGTATTTTACCACTGTATCCTTCGGTGCCGGAGGCCGCTTTAAAAGATCAAAATTTACATGAACTATTGGCTTTAGCAGATGCCTTGCGTATAGGCAGAGCCAGGGAAAGGGAGTTGGCCTTGAAAGAAATTAAAAAACGGCTAGAAATTGAAGAATAGAACGATCAATATTGCTGCAGTAGCCGAAGTGGCAGAAGCTTTACAACACTTCAAAAAAGAAATGGTGTTTGTGGGTGGTGCGGTAGTAAGTCTATATACCGATGACCCAGCAGCAGATGAAATTCGTCCTACCCAAGATATTGACATGACAATCAATATTGTCAATCTCAGTCATTGGCAACATATCCAAAAGCAGCTAAGTGTGCTGGGTTTTCACCCCGATCCATTTGGTCATGCTATATGCAGCTACAAGTTCAAAGACATTCCAGTAGATATAATGGCTGCAGAAGATGGACCTTTTGGGCCTTCCAACCGTTGGTATAAAATTGGGTTCAATAATTTATGGACAGCCAAAGCCAAAAACCAAGAAATAAAAATTCTTTCAGCCCCCTGTTACTTAGCCACCAAGTTTGAGGCTTTTAATAATCGAGGCTCAGATTACCGCACCAGTCATGATATGGAAGACATAATCTATGTACTAGATAACCGAGTTGGAATAGTTGAAGAGATAAGGAAAGACAATGCTCAAATAGCTCACTTTATCAAAGAACAATTTCAAAATATCATCCATAAAGGCATGCTGCAAGAAGTCTTAGTGGCTCATATCCATCCGTTGATGTTAGCGCAACGTTTACCTATTGTAGAAGATAAAATCACACAAATAATTAATTACAACTATTCACTTTAATAAAATCAAAAGCGTAAAGCATTACATCATCCACAAGATTATTGGGGTGTCAGCTGTTATTTAAGAAAACAACCAAAAACTTAAATAAGGATTTCACTATTGAAGAAAATAACCAAAAAACTTAACTAACACACAGGTTATTTAAGCACATGGCAAAAATCAGGACAACACACTGATTGACAGGTATACACCCGCTTCTGGAAGGCCAAAACCGTCATTTACCTCTACCCCGGTCATCAATATCAAGGATACCCCTTCGTAACCAAATCGACACCTCACTCCCTCACTCCCTCACTCCCTAACCCCCTCACCCTTTTCAATCTTCCCAGATACGCCTGTTCGTAATTTCGTTTGAATCTTTCAGATAAATATGAATGACGAATGAGTTGTTTCTCCGCTGCAATAAATCTGGAAAAAAATCTACTGGTCAAGAAAATCTACGTCATGAACCGACCGACCAACCGACCGACCTCGGAGAGGTCGCATGTTTATAACAGAAAAACAACATCACCCACCGACCCTGTAGGGGTCGCATGTTTATACGGCACAACCTCTACCAATTACCCCCCACCTACAAAAACCGCTTCAACACTCCATAAAATTCATCTGCGATATGGGGCTGCACGGCGATGATTTCTTTACCGAAAATGTAATCGGCGCCACCGCGAAAATCCATCAGAAGGGCTCCGGCTTCACGGGCAATTAAGCTGCCCGCCGCCACATCCCAAGGCGATAGTCCGTATTCGAAGTAAGCATCGAAGCGCCCACAAGCGGTATATACCAAATCCGTGGCGGCCGTACCCATGCGACGAACACCCCGCGAACTGCGGAATAATTCTGCCAACAACTCCAAAAACCCCTGCATGCGCTCAAAATCGTAGTAGGGAAAACCGGTAGCCAGTAAGGTGTCTTTAAGACGTGGATTGGTCGCCACACGAATGGCCTGACCATTGAGCCAACTCCCCTTTCCTTGTTCAGCAGTAAATAATTCATCATTACCTATCTCATACACCGCCCCGAGAATAATTTCATCGTGATGCTGGAGTCCCACACTTACGGCATAAATGGGAATGCCGTGCAGAAAATTCGTGGTTCCGTCTAGTGGATCAATAATCCAATTATACTCCTTACGCTCGGTTTTGATGGTTTCCTCCTCGGTAAGAAAACCCGCCTCGGGAAGCAGTTTTGACAAATGTTCTACCAATATCTCTTCCGCATGCCTATCTGCTTCACTCACCAAGGAGTTTAGACTTTTAATCTGAATAATATCTGGTGTAACCTGAGACTGAAAATCACGGAGATATGCACCGGCCGTTTTTACGGCTGCACCTAAATGATCAATCATACTAATGTTGTGGAGAATATTCGTGGAGAATTTCCATGGAATGCAGTAAATGAACAAAATTACACAGTTCGTTTACTTTTTCAATAATCGGTCGGATTTGCTGATTTCCATCGTTCATAGTGGTCTGAAATTCCTCTTTGCTTGACCAAGTTTCATAACTCACAAAGGAATGCGAAGACTCTTTATGTAAGCGAAATTCTTGCAGACCTCCAGAGGACTTGTACGCTTCCATGAGCTGAAACCAAGTCCTACGAAAATCACTCTCGAAGATGGGATTCAAGTTGTATTGACGAACGATTGCAATCATTTGTCAAATGTACACTTCAAACACACGCCAAAGACTAATATGTATCAGTTTTACAAAAAATTAATCTTTACCACTCCGTCGCTGTCGATCGACTCGAGTTTGCATGCTTGAATGGTGTTCACCAATTCCGGATTCCAGTAGGCTTTTACGCGGATATAGTTCTCCGTATAGCCTAAGATATACCCCTTTTTGTTTTCGTGCTCGAATAAAACATTTTGTACGCTTCCCAGATTTTGCTGGTAAAATGCCCGACGCTTTTTGGCCGATAGTCCGCGAAGCATCTTATTGCGACGCTTCCGTTCAGCCACGGGAACAACGCCCTCCATATCCACCGCCTCGGTATTGGCTCTTTCGGAATAGGTAAAAACGTGGAGATAGGAAATAGGGAGTTCATTGAGAAAATTGTACGTCTCCAAAAAATGCTCTTCCGTTTCCCCGGGAAAGCCCACAATCACGTCAACTCCGATGGCTGCCTGCGGCATATTCCGTAAAATACGCTCCACCCTATCGGCGTAGAGTTCACGGCGGTAGCGACGCTTCATTTTTCCGAGGATTTCGTTGGAACCAGACTGCAATGGAATATGAAAATGCGGTACAAAACGCTTGGATTGCGCTACAAAGTCGATGATATCTTGATGAAGTAAATTAGGCTCGATGGAAGATATACGCATTCTGTCGATGCCCTCCACCTCATCTAGGGCTTCAACAAGTTGCATAAAAGTATGCTCGTGTTTTTTATTGCCAAATTCACCCTTTCCGTAATCACCGGTATTTACACCGGTAAGCACAATTTCGCGAATATTTTGCTGGGCAATTTCGCGTGCTTGATCGAGCACATTTTCCAACGGTGCACTACGTGAAATACCCCTTGCTAAGGGAATGGTACAGTAGGTACACTTATAATCACAGCCGTCTTGCACTTTGAGAAACGCCCGCGTGCGATCGCCGATGGAATAGCTACCGACGAAGAAATCTGCCTCATCGATTTCGCAAGAGTGCACCTCTCCCCTTTCTTTCTTGGTGAGGTCGTGCAGGTATTCGCCAATGTTGAACTTCTCCGTAGCCCCCAACACCATATCCACACCTTCAAAAGCGGCAATTTCTTCGGGTTTTAATTGGGCGTAGCAACCCACAACCACCACAAATCCGTCCGGATTGGCACGCTGCGCACGGTTTACCCACATCTTGCATTCCTTGTCGGCATTCTCCGTTACCGAACACGTATTGATTACGTACACGTCGGCTTTTTCCTCAAATTCTACACGTTGATACCCGTCATCACTCAGATTACGAGCAATGGCGCTGGTTTCAGAAAAATTCAACTTACACCCAAGTGTGTGAAATGCAACGGTATTTGCCACCTGTACCTCCATGAAATCATTCGTTTTTCGGGCGGCAAAGATACAATGCGTATAAATGACTTTTTTTTTATACTTTCGGCCTTTAATTTTCGACATTTTATCTGAAATAATTTCATTAAAAATTACACATGGCTCAATCACATCCTAAAGGTCTCTACGTTCTTTTTGTAACCGAAATGTGGGAACGCTTTAGCTACTACGGTATGCGTGCGATTTTCTCGCTGTTTATGATTAAAGCGTTACTCTTTGACAAAGCTCTGGCTTCAACCATCTACGGAAACTACACCGGTTTGGTTTATCTCACACCACTATTAGGAGGGTACGTAGCCGATAAATACTGGGGAAATAGAAAGTCGATTTTCTGGGGAGGTATTATGATGTCGATTGGTCAATTTATGCTTTTTGGCAGCGCCTTGATGTACGAACAAATTGCCCAAGCTCCCGACAGCTTTAGTCTAGCCCACTTCTTTTTCTACGGAGGATTGGGCTTTTTGATTTTTGGTAATGGTTTTTTTAAGCCCAATATCTCCACGATGGTGGGTCAACTTTATCCGAAAAACGATAATCGCCTCGACTCCGCCATGACCATCTTCTACATGGGTATCAACCTCGGAGCAATGATTGCTCCACTGGTAGCCGGTGGCTTAGGTGATACCGGTTGTCCGTCTGACTTCAAATGGGGTTTTCTTGCGGCGGCTTTGGGAATGGTGATCGCCATTTTCACTTTTGAATTTTTGAAAAATAAATACATCGTTACGCCCGAAGGTGAAGCGGTGGGTATGCCTCCTTTGCGCGAAAAGAAAGCAGCGGGAGAGTTTAAGGCCCAAGTAAATTGGAATCAAATTTTGCTCTACCTATTCCTAGCCGTTGGTTTATTCTACCTTTTTTACTCCATCATCGACTTCGATTTTATTGGTTCAGTGATGTTCTCCGTAACCATTATGGCGCCTCTGAGTATCATTATGGATAAAACCCTCACACGTATTGAAAAAGAGCGCATTGGGGTAATTTACATCTGTGCGGTATTCGTGATTTTCTTCTGGTCGGCTTTCGAGCAAGCAGGGGTATCACTCACCTTCTTTGCGGAGGAGCAGACCAACAGAAACATCTTCGGATGGACCATGCCGGCTTCATACTTCCAATCTTTCAATGCGGCCTTCATCGTAATTTTTGCGCCCATCGTGGCTTGGCTTTGGGTGAAATTGGGCGACAAAGGAATGGAACCCGCTTCTCCGTATAAGCAATCCATCGGTTTATTCCTCTTGGCATTGGGATATCTTTTCATCGCCTTTGGTGTAAAGGGCATCGACCCTAGTGTAAAGGTGAGCATGATGTGGTTAGTAGGTTTATACTTCTTGCATACCATGGGTGAATTATCGCTTTCGCCCATCGGCTTATCCATGGTGGTAAAACTCTCTCCGGTAAAATTCACCTCCCTATTAATGGGTGTGTGGTTTATGGCGATTGCTACAGCCAATAAGTTCGCGGGAATCCTCAGTGGATTGTATCCGGAAGAGCAGAAGCGCGAGGTGGTGTATAAAGTACCACCAACCCTTCTTGAGAATGAAGACTTAGTTTGGTACGAAGACATAGTTACCGACCTAGAAATGGTACCTATATTTTATGATTTAGAAAGCACCGACAACACCCTTGCATCCATCAATACGGAACTTCGACCTGTAGATTTCGAGGTTTATAAAGCTTTGCGTGTGCTCAAAGAAAATAAGCTTATGCTGAGTGCCGAAGAACTTGAGGAAAGTAAAAGCAAGGCCTGTGATGTTCAAGATGATCTTGGGCGCTTTACCTACGGAGTAAATGCCGATGGCAATACCTTCTTTTTGATTCGTGATGTAGATGGGGAAATCAATATGCAGCAGTGGAATCTCGCGCCGGAAAAGCCGAAGTTTGCCGGTTTCCAAATCAACACCCTCTACGATTTCTTCATGATTTTCGTATTTATGGCGGGTGGCGCTTCCGTGATATTGTTCTTCTTGAGCAAAAAATTACTGAAGATGATGAACGGCGTTCGATAAAGCAACAACCGCGAGAAATACAGCAACGAAATAAAAATCACCTTAGTGCAGAGAATGAGAATGTGCTAAGGTGATTTTTTTAGAGGTCTTCACCAAATTCCAGCATTTCATCAGTGTTTAGAACTTCATTTAAAGTATCTAAACCTCGTAGCACCTGCAAAAATTTTCGTTTGCCTAAAGCTTTACTCAGACTCGTATTAAACGCAATAACGGCCTGTCGGGCTTCATTCCTGCGTAATATTCCCTCAGGTGTAAGCTTCACCAGTACCCTCCTCTTATCCTTGGTATCGGGTTCGCGTATGATTAGACCGCGCTCTTGCAAGGTCTTCAGAATTCGGCTCATACTGGTAGCTTCCAATCCGATTCGCGGCCCGAGCGAAGTTGCCGGTGTTCCTTTCTCGATATCGATAGCCAGAAGCACATTACCGGTAGCCCAGGTTGTCCCGTACTTAGAGGCCACGGTATTGTACAAACGACCAATGGTTTGCCAAGCAATTTTTATTTGAAAATCTATCGTTTCTTCTGGTTTCATTTTACGATTAAGCTGAACACAAAAATTAATAATTACCAATCACCAAACTAAAAAATTTCATCTGTAAACTTCATTCTGTTCGAGCGTAAAGGTAAGCCAAAGAGCAGTTTTTTCAAAATAACACGAGCTTAATTTTCCTAGGCGCTCACGCTAATGTAATTTTACACGTTTAATATAATAGCTAATTTTTAGCTACTGAAGACCGTCGTCGGACTGTGAAGAAAGCCATTAGGTCGTTATTACCAAAGTCTAACATAAATAAGAGTATCAACCAACAAGTAATGAAAAAACACGTACTCGTTCTTAGTATTATTTTCTGTTGTTTTAAGAGTCAAGCTCAATCTACCACTCCCATATACATCAATGAGTTTATGGCCTCGAATGGTAGTACTACCCCCGATATTACGGGAAATTTTGAAGATTGGATTGAGCTTCACAATGGGTTAAGTACCACCTTTGATCTTTCGGGGTTTTACTTGAGCGATGACCCCAATAATTTGACAAAATTTGAAATTCCGCAAAACACTACAGTTAGCGGGGGTGGATTTTTGGTCTTTTGGGCAAGTGGTGATACGGGAAGGGGAAGTACGCATACTAATTTTCGCTTGAGCGCCTCTCAGGGCGAATTTGTTATCCTCACCGCGCCAAACGGAACAAGCATTATTGACTCTATTGGCTTCGGCCCGCAAACCACCGATGTATCTTACGGGCGTTTTCCAAATGGAGCAAATAATTGGGTCTATTTCAAACCTGCAACTCCGGGTGCGAGCAACAATAATTCAACTCCGTTTTCTACTGTTCTCCAACCTCCCGTTTTCTCTCAAACGGGTGGATTTTACAGCAATAGCCTTTCTCTGAGCATTAGTGCCCCAGATTCTGGAGTGGTCATTTATTACACACTCGATGGAAGTGAACCTTCACCCAGCAGACTAACACCTCAGGGATACATTTACAAAAATCAATACCCGCAATTCCCTAATAGCCCCGCGGGACCTAATCTGCACGACAGCATTCGCTCCTTTACCTATTCTGGGCCTTTGAGCATTGTAGATAGAAATAATGATGCTAACCGAACGAGCAGTAAATCATCCACCTTTGAGTTTAGTCCTCCTTATCTGCCCAGCAGTCCGGTTCGCAAAGGCACAGTTGTACGCGCCATTGCTTACCGCCCCGACGCGATTCCCAGTGCAATTACCACCGAGACCTTCTTCGTGGGCAGCTCGATTGTCAACCACTTTAGTCTTCCGGTACTATCCTTAAGCATAGACGAAAACTTGATGTTTGATTACTTCGATTGTTTTTACTGCGCTGGTGCTATGTTTGAAAACTGGCGCAATACATCTTCAGCAAATGCACAAGGAAATAGTCCGGCCAACTGGCACCGCAGCGGCGGAAATTTTGAGTACCCCATGGGCTTGGAGTATTTTGACAGTCAAGGACAAAAACAGTTTGGCCAGTTGGTTGGTGGCAGGATTCACGGAGGTTGGTCGCGCGCACGTCGTAGAAAAACATTCCGCTTTTACGCCCGCAGCAGCTACGGAGAATCAGCAATCAACTACCCCTTGTTTAGTCAAAGGCAAGACAACAGTTATCAGCGAGTTTTACTTAGAAACAGTGGGAATGACGAAAACGTGACCATTTTTCGCGATGCGTTTATACAGAATTTAGTGAGTCATTTGAAGTTTGACATCCAACATTCAGAACCCGCTGTAGTTTTCATCAATGGGGAGTATTGGGGAATCAACAATTTGCGAGAATGGCAAAACAGACATTATATAGAACGACTGTACGGAGTAACCCCGGATGAATTGGATTTCCTAACCCCATTTCGTCAGCCAAACGATGGTGATGCTTTGCATTTTAATCAAATGATGAGCTACATAACCGCAAATAATCTCAGTAATGACTCCTTATTTGCAGAGGTAAATCGTCGAATGGACATTGAAAATTTCACCGATTACGTTATTGCCGAGGTATATTCAAGAAATACCGATTGGCCGGTAAACAACATAAAGTGGTGGAGAAAACGCGTGCCTTTTGACCCATCTGCACCGGAAGGTCACGACGGAAGATGGCGGTGGTTGATGTACGATATGGATTTTGGATTTGGTTGGAACTTTGGAGTAGCAGGAGCCGATCACAACACCCTTAATCATGCACGAGTAAATGGCGATGTGGGTATTCTACTGCGAAACCTATGGCCCAACGCCGAGTACAGTAGGTATTTTGTAAACCGGTATGCCGATCTGCTCAATACCTGCTTCCTACCCGAGCATGTGGAAATGGTGGTTGATAGCATGGAAGCCATTTATGCGCCGGAAATGGCTGAGCATATTGCACGCTGGGGACACCATTCTAGTATCACGGATTGGGAAGATGACGTAGAGGTTATTCGTGAATGGTCGGAAGTTAGGCCTGGTCATGCTCGTCTGCACTTGAGGAATCAATTCCAACTGCCCGCTTCACACACCCTCAGTGTTGATGTATCAGATACCCTCGCCGGCTACGTAAAAGTCAACACCATTGATATTCTTCGATCTACCGTAGGAATAAACGACACCCCCTATCCGTGGGAAGGTATATATTTTCAGAACAATTCCATCGATTTAGAAGCGAATGCCTTTCCCGGATATATTTTCTCGCACTGGGAAATTGGTGGTGTGATTGTTACCAATAATCCTATTAACCTAAATATGACTAGCGATACCTTAATCATCGCGCATTTTGATACTGATTCACTCATTGTTTGTGGCACCCAGCCCTCACACATCCTCGCAGATTGTCCGTATATTTTTGAAGAATGGAGTCCGCAAAGTACTTCGGGCACTACGCCCCCCAACATGGAGTTTGTCTATTTCGATGAGCTCGACCCTTCTGATACCGCCGAAATTGCGGGAAGAACCAGTGGGGCTTTTGACCTAAGCTCTCGAACAAGAATAAATGGTTTAAATGCTGATGGACTCGGTTTTATCAACACTGGAAATACTGATGGAAATCCTGGTTATCCAGGAACACAACTCGGTGGAGCTATTTTACATCTCAACACGGAAAATATGAACCGAGGCTTCGTGCAGTGGACAGGAGGTACCATAACGCCTGGTTCTCGAGTATATCATATTAGATTACAGTATCGCTTGGGAGATCGTGGACCTTGGACAGATCTGCTGGATTCCAACGGAAATGTGATTGAGTACCGCAGAAATGCCAATTTTAACCATAGCGAAATTA
>JBHYFA010000043.1:0-24946 GCA_051859825.1 Schleiferiaceae bacterium | reverse complement strand
CGCTTTCCGTGTAGGTTGATCCTGTTAAGGGCCAAAAATACTCGTCGCAAGCGGTCACTTCTTGATTGATGGTAATACCCGAATTTACTATTAAGTTGAGCTGAATAACCGAATCACACCCGCCGCTATTGCTATAGGTTACACTGTATGTTCCCGATTGAGTGTAGGTAATTCCGGTTTCGTTCCAGGTGTATTCGTCGCAGGCAACTTGACTTATAAAAACAGAATCAGGCTGAAGAATGAGCAAATCGAGTATGTAGATGGAATCGCAACCATTGGCGTTTGTGAAGGTTTCTTGATACACACCCGAAGCGGTGTAAATTTGATTATTTATGGGCCAAGTATAGGATTCACAGGCACTAGTGCTTTGGAGAATGCTGTCGCTGGAATTGATCTGTAAATCAAGACTAACCGTACTATCACAGCCAGAAGCATTGGTTAGTACAGCGGTATAAATACCAGAATTAGAATAGGTTTGGTTGTTATCGGGCCATGTATAACTATCACAAGCTACAACAGAAATAGTTCCGGAGCTTGAATTATTGATGGTTAAAACTAGATTGACAATACTATCGCAAAGCGTAGAGGCTGTGAGTGTATCGGTGTAGGTTCCTGAAGCAGTGTAGGTTTGGTTATTCACCGACCAAGTAAATGAATCACAAGCCGTAACATTTTGTGTGGTTACACTACTTTGAACAATGATTAGGTTGAGCACCAATATTGAGTCACAGCCATTGCTCTTGTTAAAGGTTTCTACATATACCCCGGAATTGGTGTAATTTTGATTGTTTACTGGCCAAACATAGCTGTCACAAGCCAACTGATTCTGTGCTATCGAATCGGATTCCAAAATAGTTAGGTCGAGGGTAATGACGGAATCACAACCTACACTATTTTGCAGGGTAGCCGTATAGATGCCAGAGGTGGTGTAGGTTTGATTATTAGCATCCCAGAAGTATTCGTCACAAGAGGTTTGACTTATGGAAGAAGTGGAGGATTGGTTGACAGTAAGATCAATACTTACGATACTGTCGCAGCCTTCTTGGGTTTGTAATGTGTCGATATAGTTTCCAGATGTAAAATAGGTTTGATTATTCGCCGACCAAGTAAAAGAGTCACACGCAGCTATGGTTTGGGAAATACTGTAGGAAGGGTTGATGTTAAGAACCAGCACATGAGTAGAATCACAGCCGTTACTCTTCGTGAAACTCTGTGTAAATACTCCCGACGAATCGTAGGTTTGATTACTTATTGGCCAAAAATAGCTGTCGCAAGCAACTTCTGACTGCACAATGCTGTCCGACTGCAAAATTGTAAGATCTAGGGTGACTATAGAATCACAGCCCAGTTGATTACTGAGGGAAGCGGTGTATAGTCCGGAAACGCTGTAGGTTTGCCCGGTAGCATCCCAAAAATAGGAGTCACACTCGGTGAGATTAAGGCTCAGTGAATCGCTCGTATTAATGGTCAAATTGAGAATTAGCACGGAGTCGCAGCCGTTTTGAGCCGCTAGGGTAGTGGTGTAAATTCCGCTGGAAGTGTAAAGAACGCTATCGGCCGGCCATAGATATTCATCGCATGCCGAAATGGTATCCGTAATGGTATCGGGAATAAGGACTTCAATGCTTAGGCTATCGGTACACGTCCAACCGTTTTGACTAAGCGTTAGAGCGTAAGTGGTGGTTTCGGTGGGGCTTATGGTGATGGATGGACTACTTCCACCAACGTTCCATTGTAAGTCGGTTAAGGGATTTGGCGTATGAACGAGATTGATGGTCACGGAGTCGCCTAGACAGATTTGGTTCGCCGAAGCAGTTAGGCTTGGGTTAAGTCGAATAACTGGCAGCGCGAGTGTGTCAGAAAATCCGCAGGGGTTTTCGGCATAAACAAAAACCGTATCTTGATTGGTAATTCCGCTAATAAGAATGGTGTCGGCATCACTCGAACCTGACCAAGTATTGGGGATTATCCAATGGTACGTAAAGGCGTCAGGATCATTAATCAGGCGTATAATGAGTGAGTCAGATGTTCCACATGCCAAAATGGTGGAATCAGTATATTGCGGTATTCCCGGAGCGGAGTCGCAGATTACGATATTGAAAGCGCCGGGGTCTGGAGTAGTAGGACGCGGATCGAGTTCAATATCATCGGGGACTTGATTAAATACGTTATCGCCCGTAGCAAAAACATTGACTGAGGTGGGGCGGTAGAAATCGGAGGCTCCTACGGTTCTAAGGAATAGGGGATCTGCGGATACTGAATTTGCTCCGTTGCCCGTCGTTTGCCAGTTTGCTAGGGTATTGTAATTCGTATTGCCGAAAGAGGCGATTCTGCCAACACCATTGTGAAGATAGTATGCATTGTGGTTTACAATTCTGTTTGGAGAAGGATTTGCGGAATTGAAGTAAATTGCGGTTTGTACGTTGCTGTTGGTGTTTAAATAGATAAGGTTGTTTAGGTATCGGTGGTTAGCGTAGTTTCCTGTTACCTCAATTCCGCGAATAAATGTACTCGCCGTTGCGGCCGGCTCTTCCATGATGATGGAATTATGCAAAACATGAACAGGCTGTTGGTGAAGAATTACGTTACTTGTGTTAGCCAAAACCCTAATAGCACGGGTTGCACCTCGATTATTAAAATCGTAGAGAAGGTTATTAGCTATTAAAACGGAATGGGTTGTGTCTAAAGGCTGATCAATGTTAAAATTTATTCCAATTACCGTGATAGTTGAATTCTGGTTAGGATTTCGAAAACCGTGAATCCGATTTCCATAAATTCTCGTATGTCCGCGATTGCTATTAATGAAGAGACCATTGAAGTTATTAGCTAGCATTCGGTCTTTTCGACTCACATCGTTGTACTCTATAACGAGATCCTTTTGCCAGGTAGTGCGAATTCCGGAAAGACTGCTGTTATGCACGGTGTTACCTCGAATAATATTGCTTTCGCATTGATGAACGATGGATCCATTTATCCAAATACCTGTATTCCCTCCACTGATAGAACAATTTTCTATCAAGTTATAATTAGCACTATTCCCTGTAGAGCTTGGGGAGGTTAATGTATTTGAGAAAACAACTCCTACGTGTTGAGCGGAGGTTTGGTTAAAGTCAACAATAAAGTTACATCGGGTAAAGGTGTTGGAATCGGCTTGATTTGTAAGATGTAGGGCAAAACCAAAGTTTGCTCCTGTGGCTTCTACGGTTAAACTATCAACAGTGAGGTGATCGGTCCCATTTAAAAGTAGTGTAGCTCTTTGGACGGAGCTTGTAGCGGTATGCGTAAGTGTATTGCCGTTTCCATTAATGGTAATAGTATTAATGGCCGACATGCCGCTTATTTGGTTGAAAACAATCCGTTCGTTAAACGCAGGACTTCCGGGGGCAACATTGGCAATCACTGGTCCGCAGATGCCATTAGTATTCACCTCATTAGCAAAATCGGTGAAGGAGTTGAAATTACCTAAACCCGTGGGAAGTGCTGGGTTGATGGTAACAGTTCCGGAGAGTAAAGTGCGGATGGAGGCGTTAAGCGTGTCGTTAAAGTTTACTGTATCATTTTGGTTATTTGGTAAGGAAGTCCAAGCAGTCAGCGTATTGTTATGTGCTGGGATTAAGCTTGCAGGTCCTAAAATTGCGTCAATAAACGCGTTACCTCCTCCGATGGTGTCTATTGGCCCCTGAATCCAGGTAGATTGTGGGGGGGCGCCGTTCGTTTGCCAGTGAACTTGCACACTATCTATAACGGTAGTTCCAAAGTTATTTATTCTTAGCGTTAACATGGTGGAATCTCCACATACCGTATCTGGAAAAATAAGTTGAGAGACTCCCGCGTCCCACTCTGACCTTTGGGTAACGATATTAATTGCTCCAGGGTCTGGGCTTGGTAGGCGAATCATACCAAATATATCATCAGGCACATCGCTGAGCTGGTTGTCAGCAATACCAATCATACTAGAATTTGCTGGGCGGTAGAAGTCTGGCGTACTTGGAACTCTGAGAAACTGAGCATCACCATAAAACCCATTGGACTCGTTTCCGGTGCTTTGCCAATTAGCCAAAGTAGGATAATTCGTGTTACCAACTACGGCTACTCTTCCTTGGTTGTTTTCAAGGTAATAGGAGTTGAAATCAATTATTTGTTGCGGAGAGGTGTTTGATGTATTTAGATGGATACACCTTTGGTTGTTAGAACTTGTGTTGAGGTGAATGAGGTTGTTTTTTATTTCGTATTGATTGTTGGCATTATACAAAATCCCGTAAACAAAGATATTTTGATTCAATTTAGGCTGCTCAAAAATGATGGAGTTATGTAAGATTTTGAGTTTGTTGTTTAATCCAATCCCAACCTGTATCCCGTAGGTAGCTCCTCTATTATTAAAATTATACATCAAATTGTTGGCAATAAGTACTTCACTATTGTCTGTAGTATTGGTCAAACCCGGAAAAATGTTAATTCCGTTGGCCGGGACTTGTGTAGTAACAGATGAGGCGCTCGGGCTATGAAAACGGTTGCCATAAAATACGGAAGCATTTACATTTTCTGCTCTAATACCTGTATATCCTATGAATGTCGACGTTAGTGTTTTGTTAGGACAGCTAAATTCTGATGAAATTACACTTAAATTTGATTGATTTGTGGCTGTTATGCCAAACTGTATAAAATCTAAAAACTCAGAGTTGGTTATTTTATTTCCAGTACAGCTGCCATTCTGTATTCCTCTTAGAATCAATCCATGGGTTCCTCCTTCGAACAAACATCCGTCGAAATGATTGAAGTTACCTGTATTTCCCGAAGCTACGGGGCTAACCAAACTATTGGATAGCACAACACAATGCACATTTGATGAAGCATTTGCAGAATATGGAGCCTTAAAATGACAGTTATTGAAGGCGTTTGAATCTGCGGTATTAAAAAGTTGCATTACCCATGCGTGAGTGCTGCCGGTAGCTTCTATTGTTAGATCGTTGATAGTCATGTGGTCTGTGCCATCAAGAACAAGAGTAGTGCGTTGGTTGGAACTTCCTGCTGTATGCGTAAGTGTATTTCCATTTCCATTGATAGTAATGGTGTTGATAACCGACATACCATTAATTTGATTAAAAACGATACGCTCATTAAAGGAAGGGCTACTGGGGGCAACATTAACAATGACCGGTCCGCAGATTCCGTTAGTGTTTACTTCTGTAGCAAAATCCGTAAAGGAATTGAAATTACCTAAACCCGTAGGTTGATTAGGATCAATTGTTACAGTACCACTCATCAGACTAATAACCGTAGATGTGATTGTATCATTGATGTTTACTGTGTCAATCTGATTATTCGGAAGAGAAGTCCATAATTTCACATCATTCAAAGAAGCGGAAGGAAAGCTTACAGGACCGAGAAAAACATCTAAAAAAGGACCGTTTGCCGAATTATTGGTGTCTATAGGCCCATTTACCCAACTGGTACTTATGGCGCCTCCATTGACTTGATAAGAGACCTGTACACTGTCAATAATTTGACTTCCGTAATTCCGGATTCTAACTTCAAGCATGGTTGAATCACCGCAAACGGTATCGGGATGCAGGAGTGCGGTAACTCCAGCATCGTAAGGTGCAGGGGTGAAGGCGATATTAAATGCTCCGGGGTCGGGGGAGAGGCTGCGCAGACTGTATTCAATATCAGTATTTACCCGGGAGAAAACATTAGTCCCCATCCCAACTAATAGATTATTGGTAGGGCGATAATAATCTGGTTGACCAATGGCTGATGGTGAAAATTGGGGGTTTTCAAAAACACTATTTTGATCGGATACAGCTGCTTGCCACGCAGCCAATGTTTGATAAAAGGTGTTTACAATAAAACCTATGTTGAAATTAGAACCAGGCTCACTGAAGTAAACGTTGTTCCGAAATGTGGAAGCATTGGCTGCATTATTAGTGTTAATGTTAAAAACTCTTTTGACGTTAGAGTTCCCACCTAATACTACTAAATTATTCGAATATTCGTAGGTGCTTGCAACCTGATTAGAATTGTTATTAAACGCATTCACCGTAGTATTTACACCTGCTTTGTTATTGTTGAGAATATATGAATTATGTAAAATTTTGTAATGACCAACAATATTACCTCCAATTTGCAATCCATTTGTTACCAGTGTATTGTTTAGATTGTGCACTAAATTGTTAACTATTTCCAAAGGTTCTGTAGCCGTATTTAAATTATTGGTTACTCTTATTGCATCGACACTCATTGATAAGTTATTCATATCAAAAATGCGATTTTTTGAAATTCTACTCGCGGTTGAATTAAATTGAATTTCAATTCCGGAATAAAATCTAGGAATGCTTACGTTTGGACGTGAAATTGTATTTGATTCTATCAGAAAGTGTGAGTTGTAACGAAGATAAATGCCGCGGTCGAGCTGATCGACAAAGTTTGAGTTTGTTATTTCTAAACCTTTACTAGGCTCACTCGTATTTAAACCATTCGCTACCAAACCGTATCTACCACCAATAAATGTACAACTATCGAAACGTACATACTCTGCATTTTCTCCTGCTATGGTATTGTTTACAGGATTACCAGAAATAACCGCACCGCTACAACCGGTACAAAAATTTTGTGAATTTGAGATAAATTGGCAGTTGAAAAATGTATTAGAATCTGCACTTGATGTTAAGTACGTAGCCCAAGCAAACACGGGTGAGGAGGCCTCTATTATTAAGTCATTTACAGAAAAATGTTTAGTGTTGTCAAAGCTTAGAGTAGTTCGTTCAGCAGAGTTTGCCGCGGTATGCGTTAGTGTATTTCCATTTCCATTTATCGTAACGGTATTAATTGTTGAAACTCCCGGAATGGTTTGAAAAACTACTCTTTCTGTATAGGGTAAGCCTCCAGGTACTACATCAACCACTAACGGTCCGCAAACACCTACTGCATTCAAGACGCTTGCTAAGTCATTAAAAGAGTTGAAATTGGTTCCTGCAGTTGGCTGCAAACTGTTAATAGTTACGTTTCCTGAAATACCGGTGGTGAAACTGGTGCTAAATGAATCATTCGTCGGGTTGGGGTCAGGAAGGTTATTGGGAAGGGAAGTCCAGGCGTTAATTGTGTTTAAACCTTGAATTATAGTTACAGTCCCAACTGTAGCATCAATAAAGTTTGGAGGTGTTGACAATGGCGGATTAATAGGGCCGGAAATCCATTGCGACTGAATCGCTCCTCCATTTACCTGCCAATTAAGCATAACGGAATCAATCGTGTTTAATCCGAAATTTTCTATTCTGAAAGTTAAGTCATTCTGTCCGGCGCAGAGTGAATTTTGATTTAGTAAGTTCGCTACTCCGGCATCATTGGAATCAGTAGGATTTGAAAAAATTTCTATTTCACGAAAATTGGGATTAGAAAGCTGTCCAGTCCCCGTCATTTGAAACGAAGTTATGCGCATGCGATTGGTCGTAAGCGTGGGAAAACTCACGGTATTGCTACATACTTGCGGTAGGTTTGAAAAGGTGTGATGATTCTGCCAAGCCGTTCCATCCCAGAATTGAATCAGGGCTCCAGTGAGGAACCTAGTATTTGTGTTAGCATGATGAATAACCATTTCATTCATCGTTTGATTGCTAGTCCAATTCCATTCGATAAAATTCACTCCAGCAAAGGGAGAGGGAGGCGAGCCTGTATTAACCCAAACCTGCTGCGTACCGCAAATACCAAAATCTAGGTTGTTGAAAGCAGAGCAAGGCCCAGCATTACAAGTACTAGCAGTTACCGTTGCTAAAGGAGCAATGTTGGTCTGCGCTTGCATTCCCGTTTTCAGAAAAATGAGAATGAAAAAGAAAAAGGAGTTACGAAAATTGCACCTCATTTCTGGAGCACCTAAATTTGATTTGCAAATGTAATGTTAAAGACATATTAGTGATTGCTTTTTAAAGAGTCCAAATCAATTATTTTTTTTGACAATCCCCAAAATAAAATTAATAAAACATCCATTATCTTCGCCACTTGATTAATTTCTCAAAATAAAACTTCAATTAATTTCAGGAAATTTTCTTCATGTCAAATAGAAAATCTTTAGCATTACACTGGCGCATTCTTATCGGTTTAGCCGCCGGAACACTATGGGCGGTGGTTTCCGGTTATTTTGGGTGGTCAGAATTTACCGTAAATTATATAGCTCCATTCGGTACCATCTTCATTAATTTGCTCAAGCTCATCGCGGTTCCCTTGGTGCTGTTTAGCATTATTAGTGGTATTGGAGGACTAGGAAGTCCTGAACAGCTCGGTAGATTAGGGGTAAAAACGCTCGCTGCATATTTAGCCACAACCCTTACTGCCGTTACGGTAGGATTGCTTCTGGTAAATCTCTTGAAGCCCGGGAATGCTATTGACGATGCGACGAGGGTTGAAAGACGTATTTCGTATGAACTCTGGGCTAAATCGGAAGGAAAAATTATTCTTGATGAAAATTGCTTTCATTGCGATCCTCAGTACGCGGAGCAATTAGCAGCGGTGGAGTCGCGGCAATTATCTGAGTATGGTGATGTTGACGTCGAGAAGAAAAAAGAAAAGGTGGATGATCGACCCTTAGCATTTTTTATCAACCTGGTACCCGAAAATATTTTCTTGGCTCTAGCCGACAACCGTTTGATGTTGCAAACCATTTTTTTCGGGTTGTTTTTCGGTATTAGCTTGCTCTTTTTGCCGGGTGTTACCGGTGAACCGGTGCTGAACTTGGTTAATTCCCTAAACGCCGTTTTTTTGAAAATGGTGGATTTGGTAATGCGAGCCTCACCTGCCTTGGTATTTGCCTTAATGGCCGGACTCATTGCCGATTTAGCCGGAGATGATTTGTCGAAAATTGGGGAAATTTTTAAAGGATTGAGTTTTTACGCGATTGTGGTGCTTTTGGGATTGCTAATCTTGGGATTTGGTCTTTATCCCATGCTTATTGCAGTTTTTGCTAAAGGGACCGGATTTTTGGATTTTCTCAAAAAAATTAGTCCAGCCCAACTCTTGGCGTTTTCCACCTCTAGTAGTGCTGCCACTTTACCCGTAACCCTCGATTGTGTAGAGAAAAGGGTAGGGGTTGATAAAAAGATTTCGGGTTTTGTACTGCCTATCGGAGCTACCGTAAATATGGACGGAACTTCTCTTTACCAAGCTGTAGCGGTTATTTTTCTCGCTCAAATGCACATGGTTGATTTGAGTTTAGGACAACAACTGACGATCGTGGTTACGGCTACCTTGGCAAGTATTGGTTCGGCAGCCGTACCCAGTGCGGGTATCATCATGCTGATTATCGTGATGGAAGCCGTGCAGCTGAATCCTGCTTGGATTGGTATTATTTTACCCATCGATCGGATTTTAGATATGTGTCGTACAGTGGTGAATGTTACCGGTGATGCAACTGTAAGTACTATGATTGCCCAGTCGGAGGGGATGTTGAGTCCTCCACAGGAAGAAAATGTTTAATGTTTTTTCATAGTTGGTGTATAAAATAATAGCTACAGTCAAAAATCACATTATTTTTTTTCAAAAAAAAACATTACATTTGTAACCTCAAAAGGGGTTATTAAATGTGAAACGCTTACTATCACTGCTTTACTTTCTGGTTTTTCCCTTTGCAATAATCAAGGCTGAGTGTCTGCCTGTATTAGGGTTGGGTTCGGAGATTCGCATTTGTCAAGGAAGCTCCGTAATTCTCAATGCGCAAAATCCTGGTGCTAGTTATCAGTGGAGTACGGGGGCAACCTCTCAAACAATCGTTGTTAATCAACCTGGTGTGTACTGGGTGGCGGTAACCAACAACTGCGGCACTGCCCGAGATACGGTAACGGTGCATGTTGACCAGCATAATCCGCTGAACTTTGGTGGGGTAATAGGCTTGTGCCCAACGAGTACTACCCCTTTGGTTTTTAGGTTACCACCAGGTTTTAGCTCTTTGTGGAGCGATAATTCTACGGCCGATTCTCTGGTGGTGAGTACCCCGGGAATATACTGGGGGCAGGTAAACAATGCTTGTGGAGTTTTTAGGGATACTTTTGAAGTGGTTTATTCCACAGAGCCTATTTTTAATCTCGGACCAGACACCACTATTTGTTCTGGCAGAACTCTCAGACTCTCAATTCCTCCGGGTTTAGGAAATATTAGCTGGAGCAATGGTAGCACCGGAAACTCTATGAATGTTGCCGCTACCGGCTGGTACTGGGCAACCGTTTCCAATACATGCGGCTCCTACACCGATAGTATTCACGTTACCGTGTTACCAACTCCACAAATTATCCTTTCTTCTGAAATAGGCACTTGTCAAGGCGATCCTGTTCCTTTAACGGCTCTTAGTAGTTTGCCACCTAACACTACGGTGAGTTGGAGTAATAATACCACTGGGAATAGCACGATTTATAATTCTCCGGGGAATCACTTTGTAATTGTTAATGGGCCGTGTATTCAAGATACCTTTCATTTTGAAATTGTTGAAGTTACCCCTTTATCCCCTATTGATTTGGGTAATGATACTATTCTTTGCGGGAAAATTACGATTCATCTAGATCCACTGCCGCCTCCGGGTACCGCCATTAGTTGGCACGACGGAAGCTCTAAAGACTCCGTGGTAATTGATACCTACACCCAGGTTTATGTGACGCTTTCCAACGCTTGTAATACAGTAACCGACACCATGATGGTTTACACCATGATGCCTCCGGATACTTTGATGTTTGATACTATAGAAATATGTCCAAATAACTTCGGAATTCATTCGGTATCTGGACCAAATGGTGACTCACTTCGGTTTTTGTGGAGCAATGGCGATACCAATCAGTTTACCTTTCCTACGCAACCGGGCTGGCTCAGTGTGCTGGCCTACAATCGCTGTGATACGCTTGTTGACTCCGTTTATATTGATGTAATACCCGATTTGCTGCCGTTCACCATGCCAAACGACACCACACTCTGCGAAATGCAAGGCTTTTACATTGACGCAACAGATTCAAACGGATTAAATTCTGATGCATTTTCATACCGTTGGTTTCGAGATGGAATCCCGCAGCATAACTCTCCCCAAATTTATGTCAATAGAACAGGAACCTACGTGCTTATCAAAACCAATACTTGTGATACCATAATAGATTCAATCCACGTAACCGTTATTCCCCTTCCTAGGGTGGTCATGCTTCCTTTGCTTCACGCCTGTGTTGGTGATACCGTATGGCTTGAACCTGATACTAACGGAACATTTTTTCAGCGGAACAATAACTATCCAGATCTCAGACAGCCCGTTACACAGTCGGGAACCTACTCCGTAATCATCGCTAATAGTTGTGATACCATTACCGATTCCATACAAGTGGTTTTTGAACATCCGTTTCCTTTTTTCACACATACGGATAGTATTGTGGTTTGTGAAGGCCCCGTTCAACTCTTTGCACCCTTGCCCAATCAACGATATCGATGGTTTAATGGCTGGTTTACTAATACTTGGACGGTGCATACGAGTGGGAAATATTGGGTAGAAACTTTTAATGCTTGCGATACCGTGGTGGACTCTATCACTGTTTTAATTACCGGACCTCCAGCGAGCATGATGGGGACATTTGTAACGGTATGTCGAGGAAATTCTGTTTTACTCGATGCACGCAACTGGGGAAGTACCTACTTGTGGCACGCCGATAGCAGCACCAACAGGACGTTTGTTGCTAGTGATCCCGGCTGGTATTACGTTGATATTGAAAATGATTGTGGCTTTCTTACCGATTCTATCGAAGTGATAGTGGTTGATCCCGTTGAGTTGGAACTTGGAAAAGACACCATTTTATGTGAAGGTGAAACATACACGCTTAATGCCGGCAATGACTATTCTACCTATCGATGGAACACCGGCGATACCACGCGAATTATCACTGTTGACACCACGGGCTGGTACGTTGTAGAAATCTCGAACGTTTGCAATACCCGCACCGATAGTGTTTTGGTGACCTTTTTGGGAGTGCCTGTATTCGATATGGATACGGTTTTTAAATGCTACGATGCCGACTTTGTCACCGTTTTTGGTCCTACTGGAAATTTAACCTATTCCTGGAGTAATGGAGATAGTTTGCCCTTCACCCGACTCTCTGACGAAGGCTGGCATTATCTTGAAATTGATAATGGTTGCTTCTCTTATCGAGATAGTTTTTTACTGGAAACGGAATATCCATTAGAATTAAGTCTTGGTAACGACACCATTATCTGCGCTTCGAACGCCCCATTTATTCTGACTGCTCACGTGCCTACGCGTCATACCGTTCGTTGGAACGACGATCACGAGGGTCACACGTTTGAAGTTCATACTCCGGGGCTTTACTCTGCCGCTGTTTGGAATTCCTGCGGCGTTTTCGGAGATAGTATCTACGTAGGCTTTGACGAGGAGCTTCCTGACGAAATTCGTGAACAAATCCTTTGTAAAGGCGATACGTTTACCCTCAATCTAGCGGCAGAAAATCATCGGCATGTTGAATGGTTTGACGGCGATACTTCCCTTGAACGCATTTTTATTAATGGAGGAACTTATCATTATCGCGTAACCAATAAGTGCGGTGTTTTTGATCAAACCTTACAATTGAATGAGGAAAACTGCATGTGCCCGTTTTACGTTCCCAATAGCTTTACTCCAAATAATGACGGCGTGAACGACCTTTTTGCCTATGGCTACGATTGTGAAATAACGAGTTTTCACATTCAAATATCCAATAGGTGGGGGCAACTAGTTTTCCAAACATCTGATCCTACGCATTTCTGGGACGGAACACAGGGTGGAAATGAAGCTCCCCTTGGCACATATATCTATTCCATCGACATTCATTGGCGTGATTATGATAAGGATATGCACCGTAGAATTTTTGGAATGGTGACGATCATCAGGTAATCTTAAGTTTCGCTCTCAATTAAACAAAAATTTGCCTGTTCTCGTTGTAAATTTGTCAGCGTATATAATCTATTTACCTCGACTCTCGAAAACGACATTTGACAAATGTGTTATCAAAGATTCGAGTTAAGAAACATACGCACATAATAACATTTACATGATTGATCCCGATATTATTGGACCTGGCCACTGGATTTTCGCCGGAATATCCATTACCGCTTTCCTCGTATTTCTGGTTTGGAGTTATCGCAAAGATTTGCCCGTACACAAACGCTCCTACAAGGGGAGTAGCATTTTCCTTTTGGTATTGCTGATGATTTTTTTCTTGTTGTTCATTTTTAAAAGACTGTTTTGATGCTTCGTAAAGTTGAAGAAATAAAAAGTGTATTCCCTAATTTTAGTTTGCCTCTGCTAAAGGAAATGGCCGAGCACTGCATATTTATGGAGTTTGAAAAGGGTAAAAATATCACCACCCCCGAAGCATTCGTAAAATACGGCATGATGCTGCTTGAGGGAAAATTGAAGGTGTACCGCGATGGTGAAAATGGCGAGTCTTTCTTCGTGTATTTTCTAAACCCCGGAGAAGTCTGCTCCATGTCGGTTTCTTGTGGACTGTACGATAGGCAGTTTAATGTAAAAGCGGTTACCGAAGAAGACTCCCTTATCATTAGTGTTCCACCCGATATTATGCGAACATGGCTGATGAAGTATCCAGAGTGGACGGATTTTATTATTTCGAGTTATCGTTTGCGCTTTGAAAGTTTACTCGATGTGTTGGATCAAGTATCCTTTCTTAAACTCGACGCACGCTTGTGGAATTATCTTCAGCGCTTGCGAAGCAACTCCGAAAATAAAGATGAATTAATCATTTCCCATCAACAAATTGCCTCCGACCTTAATAGTACCAGAGAGGTGATTTCTCGTTTACTGAAAAGTATGGAAAACGAAGGCTTTTTAGAAACGGGTAGGGGCAAACTAACCTTTTTAGCAAAATTTGATCGTGTGGAATTCTAAACTGCTTTTTAGCGTAGTCTTGGTTTTGTTTGGACTGACAAATTATGCTCAGTTCCTCGTAACCCATCATCCGGAGGCTGTGGTGTACGGACAGGATATTACATGGGATTCACGTATTCAAAACCTAAAAGCAGATATGTTTAGCCCGGAGGCTGACGGAGTTTTTCCCTTAGTAATAATGATTCCCGATGCATTTTTTACTTCGGCAAAAGCTAGTGCTCAAGCATGGAATGAGCTGGCAGAAGAAATTGCTTCTCAAGGCTATGTGGTGGCCAGCATTCAGTACCGTCAAGGTCTGAACCCCGATATCAATACCCTCTTGGAAGACGAGCTTATTAAGGCCATCACTCGTGCCGTGCAGGATGTATATACGGCGGTGAACTACTTCCGGATGGACGCCATTCGCGGCTCAAATGCTTGGAGTATCGACGAAAACCGCATCTTTTTATTTGGATATTCAACGGGAGGTATTGCTGCACTGCACGCTACCCGTTACTTCTCAACTCAAGGAACTCTTCGACGGGTTGACCGCCTCATCGAGTCCGTTGGAGGGTGGCCAAACAACGCCCATAAGGAAGCGCTGAGGGAATCTATACTCGGTGTGGTTTCCCTAGCCGGAGGAGTGTTGGACACTCTGATGTATGCCGAACTTGACCGTACACCGTTATTGCTTTTACAGGCTGAAAAAGATAGTATCATTCCCGCTCATGGCGGACAAATGCGCGTGTCGGGTTTAGCTTTGGGAAAAATGTTTGGTGCAGAGACTATTTACCGTCAAAACAAAAATCGCAATAAACGAGTCGATTTGTTTACGATTAATGGTGTTGGCCACGAGATGGACGACTTCTCTGCTTTTGCCGATATTGTTCCAGAAACCTTGGAGTTTTTTGAGCAATGTTTGAAAGCTATTCCCGGAGGCAAGCGATTTGCCAGACCATCACAGACTATTATAACACGTACCGATAGAACAGTTCGTAATGAACTTATTTTTCGCCTGCCTTCAAATTGGAACTATCCGGTGAATTTCACAGTGATAAACGGCAATAATGAAGTGGTTTGGCAAGAAAACGATATTCGCGATGAACATACCATTCCGATAGAGGGTTGGCCGGTTGGGACGTACATTTTCAAGTTTACTTACGATACCGACAAACTCAAGGTAATTCGCTTCAAGTTATAAGTCTTTGGGGTGGGTAGGCTCAGTAATAAGCTTGGCGTCACTACCGTCGTAGTTCATTAATACTCCACTTAGTCCATCGCCTAAATAAGCACCCGAATCGATGTGCCACGCATTTTCTTTACGATTGTAATGGGCGGGCTGCACTACGTGACCAGCCACCTGAAGCTTGTCGATATTTCTCAATGCCCTGCGATTGTGAATAATGCTATCTTCCCGAGCAAGTTCTAAAGGACGCGTTGAATGTTTGTAGATGCCCGCATGAGAAATATACACGTGCTTGTTTTCCCATAAAGGCTTAAGCTCGGTGCACCAAATATCGACAGCCGCAAGTGATAATTGATTTTTACTTAAATCTTGTTTTAAATCCTCAAAACCACGTAAACGCCCGTGTAAACGAATACTTTGGGAAATCATGTATTCGTGATTGCCTAAAAGGAAAAACACCAAGTGCGGATACTTTTTCTTGAGCTTTGCCGCCTTTTTTAGTACTCGAGCGCTGTGCTTGCCTTTATTGACCAAATCACCGAGCTGAACCAAGAAAGTGTTTTCTGGATTCCAGTGTTTACGAAGAAAATTGCGAAAGGTGAAGTAACATCCGTGTACGTCACCTACCACTAAAATTTGCATTATTGGCCTACCATTATGGGCATTACGAGCATGAGTAAGTTTTCGTGCGACTCGGCAATTTCACCCGGATAAATAATTCCCGGACGATTAGAAGTTGAAAGCTCCATACGCATCGTATCGGAATCCAAGTGGGTGATGAGCTCCAATAAATACTTCGAATTGAAGCCGATTTCCATGGGGTCTCCCTCATAATCGCAACGAAGGTTTTCCTTGGCTTGAGTTGCGTAGTCAAAGTCTTCTGCCGAAATCTCCAACTCGGTATTTTGCATGGAAAATTTAACCTGATTTGCCGATTTACTGGAAAATTTTGCAACGCGTCGAACAGAGTCGAGAAGGGTGTTTCTACCAATGTTTAGCGCATTAGGACTTTCCTTAGGAATAACCGCTTCGTAGTTGGGATATTTCCCGTCTATCAATCGACAAATAAGCTTCATCTTGCCGGAAGCAAAAATTGCATTCTGATTATTGTACTCAATGATGACCTCTTCATCAGCGGCGGGGAGAAGCGATTTTGCCAACAAGTTTAAAGGCTTTTTCGGCATAATAAACTCCGCAACATTTTCCGCAGTCACATCGGTTCGACGATAGCGTACCAATTTGTGCGCATCCGTGGCTACGAAGGTGGAGCTTTCGGGAGTCATTTGGAAAAATACGCCAGACATTGCCGGGCGAAGGTCGTCGTTTCCGGTGGCAAACATGGTGTTTTTTATGGCGATAGCCAATACATCGGAGGCGATAGTAACGCTGCCCGTAGATTCTATGCTAGAAATTCTGGGAAACTCTGCGGTTGATACCGTGGCCAACTGATATTTTCCAATCTCGGAAATAATTTCGCACGAACTGCTTTCCGGATTAAAGATGAATGTTAAGGGTTGATCGGGGAAGTCTTTCAATGAATCAACCAAAATACGCGCTGGGATGGCTACTTCGCCTTCAGATTCGGTTTCAACGGGAAAGCTAGTAATGATGGTTGTTTCTAAATCCGAAGCGGTTACTTTCAAATTACCCGGACTCAATTCAAAAAGAAAATTATCGAGAATGGGCATGGTGTTGTTGGTGCCCACTACGTCGTTTAGCGCCATTAAATTTTTGTAAAGCGATACACTGGATGCGATAAATTTCATAGTAATTGATATATTGTGTTGATGATTTTTTTGGTGTAAGGAGAGTTGTCTTTTCCGTTATTTGTCAAACCACAAATGTACTTTGTTTTGCTCTGATTTTTTCTGCTGTTGAAAACTTTTAAAAATTTGCTACTAATTCGGCAATGTTTACAAATGTTTTCATGAAAGCGTAGTTTTGCGTAAGCACAAATACTTCGGGCTCATTGGGGTCATTACTCTCTATAAATGAGTGATATCGGTTTGGGTCAAATTCCAATTCTACGCCGTATAAATCTTCTGCATCTTCCGAGGCTTTGATGCGATACATCGTTAAGGTTTTCGCTCTTCCATTTTCATCTTCTACATAATAATCAAATGCGGGCATCGTGGATTTCAACGAATCTCGTTTGGCATAGATACCATCGGTTTCTACTACGGCGCCCTCATACTGTAAGGTACTGAACTGTGCCATATAAAGTGCCGCTTTGATGGAGTCGGCCTCGAATACTTCACCGTCGGCCAATCGTGTAAGCTCATAGGTGTTGTTTGGATTGCGAACCAGCTCGAAGGAGTTAAGCGGATCTTTGGCGTAGCGCACACGTACTTTCCGGATACTTAAATTATCGTATCCCCAAATGGTGCGATCACGCCACAACACCGGATCTGCGAAAAAGCGCGTACTTAGGTTACCATTAAAACCGGGAATGAAAACCGCATAAGGAGCGTCACCGCCTTTATTCATCATGTAACTACCCATCTCGTCCATCGTAGGTGTTCCAACAAAGATGTGCTTCATGATATTATCGCGCTTGTCGTACACCTGAACTTCAATGCCGTAGGTTGCTAGGCGGTTGAGAACAGTGGGCTTCATTTGTTCACCTACAAAATTCTTCAAACGCATTTTGTGAAAGGTGGTAATAATCAGTTGTACAGCCTTCCTACGGGCCAAGATTTCCCCGTCAATCTTCCAGCCCTCGTCGGTGCGAACCAAATTTACTTCATTGGGCGTTTTGTCTTTTATCACTATACGGGCAATCGAAGCGGTGTCTTCAATGTGAAATTCGTAATCGTATTTCTTCCTAGCCTCGGAAGATTTTTCTGTTTGTAACCAATACACTAGGCCACCAAGGGCGACAACTAAGAGCAGTAATAGGATGTTCTTCTTGTTCATTATCTATGCTTTACGTGCAAATTTTTTCCTGCGAATAAAGGTGTTTATCAAACCGATGCCTAAGAGGAAAACCAATGGCAAAACGGTGTTTAACACAATCCAAAAGTTTCGTTGTTCACGCACTCGAGAGGCGTCTAAAAGCCGGATTTTCAACTCTCGCGAACGAATCTGGATGAGGTTTTCAGTGTCGAGTAAATAGTCGAATACATTAAGGAGGAAATCTTTATTTCCGTATTGAATACCCGTAAACTGATCAAAACCAAGAGGTAGGGGAATACCTTTTTCGATATTAGGATTGGTAATATTCACCTGATTTTTGATAATGTCACCATCAGCAATTACTACCTGAGCGCTTTTTTTGCCTTTGGAAACATAAGGAACATCTTCTTCACGTCCGTATTTTGGTATCAGACGGTTGGCGAAAATGGATTCAAATTCACCTTCGAGTAAATAGGCTACCGGAACGAAGGAGTTGGCAAATATTTCGTCTTTGGGAAAATTGTAGTACTTCTCTAAACTCACTACGTGTGGAGTAGGAACGATTTTGCTGTTGGCTGAGGTAAGCAAAAGGGGTGTTTTTTTGATACCCTCGGCCATGACCGTATCGATGCTGCTTACAAATTCCATCTTGATAGCATTGAGATCTTTGGCGATGGGATGTGAACTTCGCGCAGTGATTAGCGGCCAGTAAATCCACGGACGTGAGCGTTGTATATCGGAGAGCCAAGCAGCTTTTTTATCGAGTACCAAATTGGTATTTAGGCGAACCCCATAGCGGAAAAGCATATCGCTGATGCGCATATCGTCTAACACCGGGAAGGCCAGCATTTCCGATGAATTACTCAATGAGTCCATATCGGCAAACACGGGATCCACACACCACAGAATTTTTCCGCCGTTCATCAGGAATTGGTCGATTAAGAACTTGTCCATGTCGGTAAAAGGACGGGCGGGTTTGGCAAGCACCAAAGCATCGTAGCGATTAACGCGCTGGAGTTGGCGGTTCAAACTGAGCTCACCCGTGGCGGAATCAGCGGGAAATTCACGTAAATCCACACGACTTACATCGTACTGTAGGGACAGTGTGCGGATTATATCGGCTACTTTACGATCGGATAGTTGTCCTAAGCCCTGCACAAATCCGATGGAAGCTCTCTGCGTTTTCGAGAGCGCCCGCAAGGCATTCGCCCAGGTGTATTCCAAATTTTGAATAGCGGTATTGATTTGTGCTTCGGGAGCCATATTTATTTGTCCGGAAAGCAGTTGCACGGGCATTTGCTTTTCTCCGTAGCTCATTATCGCACCGGGGTAGAGGGTAATGCGCTTGCTGCTCCCGGCATCTTCCATTTCTATCTGAATGGGTGAGAGTCCGAGGGTTTGCAATTGCTCCATGAGGTTTGAGCGTTCTTTTCGATCGGGAATGTCGTTGGGGTCGATGATTTCTATTTCAATTCTCCGGTGGATAGCGCGAAACTCGTTGAGCATTTGCAGGGCTTCCCGCTGTAATCGCAAAAATCCGGAAGGCATTTCTCCGTCGAGGTAAAATTTGATGAGTACCGGGTCTTCGAGCTTTTGGAGCATATTCTTGGTTACCGGGTTCAAGCTAAAGCGCTTCTCAGCGGTAAGGTCGAAGCGGTAAAAGGTGGTCTGGGCCAAAATGTTTACCAACACAATGGCTACGATAATCAAGGCCCAGCGGACGATGCTATTTGAATTCTTTTTTCCGGTCATTTATACGCGTTTATTTACCACCGTTCGGGTGAGTAAAGAGAAAAAAGTGATTAAACTGAGGAAGTAAATGATGTCGCGAGAGTCTAAAACCCCACGACTCATGGAAATGTAATGTTCATTAATGCCAAAATTCATCACCAATAATTGGGTGGCCGAGGAAGGGAAAATACCTGCCAACTGGTCGAACCCGTAAAAGAAAATAAAGCAAATGAGCATTCCTATTAAAAAGGCAATGATGGGATTATCGGAAAGTGAGGAGGCAAATAAGCCCATAGATACGTAGCTGGCGGCCAAAAAGAGCAATCCAATGTAAGAGCCAAAGGTGGCGGCACTGTCAATATTTCCTGTGGTTTCTCCCAATACGTAAACCGAAAAGTAGAAAAGAAGAGTAGGTAAGAGAGCAATCAGACTAAGAACAAAACCAGCGAGTGATTTCCCCAAAACAATCTGGGTATCGGAAAGAGGTTTGGTTTTCAAAATAGCCATCGTTCCCAAGCGATATTCTTCCGCGAGCAGACGCATGGTAACGGCAGGAATGAGAAAGAGAAACACCCATGGAGAAATGATAAACAAACCATCGATGCCGGCATATCCACTGTTGAGAATATTCATCCCCGAATCAAAAATCCACAAAAACAAACTGTTGATAAGGAGGAAAACGGCAATCACCAAGTAACCGGTGACGTTACTAAAAAAGCCTTGGATTTCTTTTTTTGCTAATGCCCACATACTTAGTCGTTCATTTTATTGGTGCTCCAAGCTTGAGGAGCAGCTTGGAAAAGAATTTTTGTTTGCGACCATACATCCCGAAACACATCTGAATGCCGATAGGCTTCGAGATCTTCGGCTTTTTCCCAGTGACTGTAGGTGAAGAAAACATTCGGCGTGTCAATATCGCGAAGCAATTCCACCTTTTTACAGCCCGGAAAAGAGGCGATGCGGTTTTCATTTTCAAAAAAAACGTTTAGGAATTCATCGGTTTTTTCCGGGTTGAATTCCATCTTAACTATTCTGGTTATCATTTAATTTCAATATCAATCGTGTCTCTAAATCCCAGTCCGAGCAAGTCGGAAGCACCGGTTTTATCGAGCGAACTTCCCTCGGAAATGCATATTTCCAATAAGCCGTTCAGATTAAAACACGCAAAGGTAGTGGACTGAGGGGGCTTTTTGTCAAGCGAAGTTGTAATTCGAGTAATCTTTTCTTGCGTTGGCAGTCGAATTTGGAAGGACTTAGCATAAGTTAATTCTTCAAAATATCCTTGCTCTATATTGGTAATTAAATTACCGCGTCGGTCAATATAGATAATTATGCCCGACAATAAGTTTAAGTCTTTATTAAAGCTTGGTCGCCAAATTGAGTTTTGCTTAATCTTGGTACCACTTTGTCCCAATACCGACATTACGCCACCGTTTGCCAGAAACGAAGCCGCTCTTGCAAGGATTTTCATGCCGGGGTGGTCTTCACTATCGGGATTGATTTCGATTTCGTGAATGCTGTCTGGAGCGAGTTTGGGCGCTACCATAGATAAAATACCGTTGTCTGGCCCCACGAAAAAGTGCCCTCTTTTTTCCATGGCAATGTATTTCATACAGCGGGCATCGCGTTCTTCAACAGCACAAAGGTGCACGGTACCCTTGGGAAAATAAGCGTACGCACTTTCGAGAATGTAGGCGGCTTCGGCAAGATTTCCCGGCGCAATTTCGTGTGAGATATCCACAATGTTTAAAGATTGATTCTCCGTAAGAAGCAGTCCTTTTAGGATGGCCAAATAGGGATCTTTTATTCCGTAATTACTGGTTATGGTAATTATGTTCATTGTGTGTTCGCCGTGCGGAAAATAGTAGTTAAATTTGCGGGTTCAAAGGTAAAGATTTTTTATTCCTATTCAACCCTTAAAAACAGACTTTTTCATTTGATCAAGAAATCCATTCAACTTAAAGACGCTTCACCGAGAGAGGTTTACGGTATTAATAATAAATACCTGAATATGATGCAGAAGCGTTATCCAAAACTGAAGATTACCGCTCGTGGAAACGAGATTCTTCTTCATGGCGAGCCTAATTTAATTGAGGCATTCGAAGATAAACTAGAGCTCATTGCCCGCCACATTCAGAAGTTCAATTCTTTGTCGGAAAGTCAATTGGAACGTATCCTCGATGACGATTCTTCGGAAAAACTGTCGAAATCCATCAATCAAGACAACGACGAAGTTCTTGTATTTGGCGTCAGCGGCTTACTCATCAAGCCCCGCACGGTAAATCAGCGCGAAATGGTAAAAGCCATTCGGAAAAATGACATGCTTTTCGCTATTGGGCCTGCCGGTACGGGAAAAACCTATACCGCTGTAGCCTTGGCCGTGCAAGCATTAAAAAACAAGGAAGTGCGGAGAATTATTCTCACCAGACCGGCCGTGGAAGCGGGGGAGAATTTAGGCTTTTTGCCCGGTGATCTCAAGGAAAAACTCGATCCGTACTTGCAACCCCTTTACGATGCTCTACGCGATATGATTCCCGCCGAGAAACTCGAATACCTGATGGAAACCGGGGTTATCCAAATTGCACCTCTGGCTTTTATGCGCGGACGAACCTTGGATAAAGCCTTCGTAATTCTCGATGAGTCGCAAAATACCACCTTGTCACAAATGAAAATGTTTTTGACTCGCATGGGGCGGTCTGCGAAGTTCGTAATTACCGGAGATTTGACTCAGGTAGATTTACCGCGAAAGCAATCCTCGGGACTTCGCGAGGCTTTGCATACGCTCAAAGGCGTTGAAGGCATTGCTACCGTTTGGTTAGACGAAAAAGACGTGATTCGCCACGAACTGGTAAAGCGCATTATTGCTGCTTATCAAGATCAGGAGGACAAGAAGGAAGCATCAGATAGCAAACAAAACAAACAATAAAATTCCAAAACTATGCAGGCGCTGCAAAAAACCGATTTGAATATTCCGGGCGTTATTTCAAAGTACGAAGGCAAAGTACGTGATGTATATACCTTAAAAAACGACCGTATTGCCTTGGTGGCCTCCGATCGCATTTCGGCTTTCGACGTGGTTCTACCTAAGGGTATTCCCGGTAAAGGACAGGTTCTAAATAATATCGCTGCATATTTTTTACAGTCAACTGCGGATATCGTACCCAACTGGCTGGAGAAAAGTATCCATCCCCACGTGAGCGTCGGATTAAAAGCGGAACCCTTTAAAGTGGAAATGGTGGTGAGGGCTTGTCTTACCGGACATGCTTGGCGAACCTATGCTGCCGGCGGACGCAGTTTGTGTGGAGTAGCTCTTCCCGAGGGAATGAAGGAAAATCAGCCTTTTGCTGCGCCCATTATTACACCTACCACCAAGGCTGATCAGGGTGAGCATGATGAGGATATTTCGCGGGAAGACATCATTGCTCGTGGAATCGTTTCCGCTGAGGATTATGCCAAACTTGAAGAATACAGTTTGAGCGTATTTCGTCGAGGGCAAGAAATGGCTCAAGAGCGCGGGTTGATTTTGGTAGATACCAAGTATGAATTCGGAAAAGATTCCATGGGAAGAATTATTTTAATAGACGAAATTCACACCCCGGATTCATCTCGCTACTTCGAAGCGGAAGGTTTTGAGGATGCCTGGAAAAATACTAAACCCGTTCGTCAGCTTTCAAAAGAGTTTGTGCGTCAATGGCTTATGGAAAATGGTTTTCAGGGAAAGGAAGGGCAGCGGATTCCCGAAATGACCCCCAAAGTTGTGGAGTCTATCCGCGAGCGATACGCCGAATTATACCGCCGGATTGTTGGTACAGACTTTGAGTATTATGAGATTGAATCTTCTATGCAAGCAGACATTGAAAAAAGCTTGATGAACTACTTGCAAGATTAGACTTAAAGTATTAATTTTGTGTTACTTTTAAAATCCGGTTTTTTTCTGGGTTACATTCAATCTTTTTTGATTTATGCACGCATCGGGCCGCCTATTGATTATTTTTTTGATGCTGACAACTTCCCTCTACGCACAGCGAAATAGAGGTTCAATTCCTTTTTTTGAATGGGGAGCAAGAGCTGGTGCGCACAATACCGAAACCAAAGTTAGACCGCGTTCTAATCCGGATATTCGTGGTGGGGAAACCAAAATGGGGTATCATGTAGGCACGTATATGCGCTTCAATTTTCGGGTTTTCTATATTGAGCCTGAATTTCAGTTTGCCCATTCCATTGGTGCAGTGGAATTTCAAATGCCCAACGAACCTATCACTCAGCCCACCTTTGGATTTAATCGTCTTGACTTGCCTATACAGGTAGGGCAAAAGTTGGGGCCACTTCGTTTGTACATGGGGGTGAATTTCAACTTCAATCGCACCGAGAGTTTATCGTCAATGGTGCTTGATGGCCTTCAAGACGAGAGTCGTGCCTGGAGGGTAGGACTGGGGCTTGATGCCGGCAGTTTTTCCATGGATGTTCGCTACGAGACTTCCATGACGAATAATTTTGAGGGATTGAATTACCGCAATGAGTTTCACGATGTGAATTTGCGGTTTACACATCTTCTTTTAAGCTTCGGATATAAAATAATGTAAGTTATCTAGAAAGTCTCAGATTGCTTAATAGTAAATGTCTCTACTTTGTAATTGCCTCATATATTTCAAACTACGAAAGCTGCGCCTGCTTTGTGCGTCGGGACACCCTAAGTACTATTTCATTACAACTAAAGCCATTAAAGCACAAGTATTTATTTCGCAAAAAACACATTTACTACAAATTCACGAAAATTTTGCTACTTTATAGTTGTTTCTCATATTTCTAACCACGAAAGGCACAAAAGACACGAAAATGTTGCTTCGCAACGGTTGGAGCGTGAATATGGAACTTTGAAGTGGTACGCAATCTATTTTTCGTGCTTTTCGAGTGTTTCGTGGTTCAGGAAAAATTAAGTTGTTACACAAAGCACACAGGGGTTAGAAAATTACTCCACATATTGTCAACCACGAAAGGCACGAAATGTCCATGTAGTAGCCTTCACAAGCTCCAATGAAAATTGACAAGGACATTCCATATGACCTTTAAAAAACAAATAATTAACATATGAAATACACGAAAATGTTGCTTCGCAACGGTTGGAGCGTGAATATGGAACTTTGAAGTGGTACGCAATCTATTTTTCGTGCTTTTCGAGTGTTTCGTGGTTCAGGAAAAATTAAGTTGTTACACAAAGCACACAGGGGTTAGAAAATTACTCCACATAT
>JBHYFA010000042.1:0-26512 GCA_051859825.1 Schleiferiaceae bacterium | reverse complement strand
TACAAATAACACTTCACGCAATCCAATCTTAGCGTCTTGGCGTCTTGGCGAGAAACAAAAAAAATTTTCAACTTCAAAAAAATACCCGACATTTGCTTGGCATTCTGACCCTTCCTCAAATTGTCCGCTTATGCCAAAATATTACCTCATCGTTTTTTGTATTTTCATAGCGCCATTCATGACCGCGCAAACGCAAAACACCATTGTATTTGGCTTCATTAGCACCCAAAATGAAGAAGCCTTACCGGGCGCAACGGTGGAAATCATTGACCTGAAATCATCCAAACTTTTGGGCTCTTCCGTTTGCGACCAACGAGGTAAGTTCAACATCGAAATCGCCCTCGCACAAGCTACCGAGGTGGAAATCATCATCTCGTTCATCGGCTTCGAAAAACTATCGCTGAAGGAAAAACTCGCGCCCGGACAAGTGATGCAAAAAAACCTGCGGCTATCTCCCTCGGAAACCATGCTCCCCAGTGTGGTAGTATCGGCTTCACGAACCGAACAGCGGGCGGAAGAAACCACCGTTTCGGTGAGCGTTGTAGGCTTCAACCTCATTGAAAATAAAAACCCCACCGACCCGCAGCAAACCATCGATCAAGTGCCCGGCGTGCACGTCAACGACGGCCAAATCAATATTCGCTCGGGCAGCGGCTGGAGCTACGGGGCGGGCACGCGGGTACTCACTATGGTTGACGACCTACCGCTCATTTCCCCAGACGCCAATCAGGTGCTATGGCCCTTGATTCCCTTTGAATCTATCGACCAAATTGAAATTGTAAAGGGAGCCTCTTCCGCCCTCTACGGCAGCTCTGCCATGAACGGCGTAATGAACGTTCGCACCCGTTCGGTTTTTACCCGCGAAACTTTCGTAAACCAATACGCCGGATTCTACAGTGCACCCGCAAGGGAAAGCTTAAAGTGGTGGGATGGCCGACAATACTTTAGTGGGGCGCAATTTTCCCACACCGACTACACCGACGTAGGCAAAGGAAAATTGGGCTTTTTACTGGGCGCCAACTTCCTCAACGACGACGGATTTCAGTGGGAAGGCATCGACGAAAGACGACGCGTGCATTGGAAAACCGCCTACAAAACGCCCCTAGCAGGCGATCGCGTACTCGAAATGGGGGTAAATGGCACCTATTCTTTCCGCAACAGCAGCGAAGCAATTATTTGGGACAACCCCGATCAGGCACTCATCGCCCTCGACAGCTCCATCACCAATACCCGAGGCACCACCTACTTCATCGATCCCTATATAAGCTTGAACTACGGCGATGGGAAAATCAATCATCAAGATAAAATTCAGGTGCGCTACCTGAATATCGACAACGTAGCCGCCGACGATGTAAACCGCTTCGACAATGCCTCCACCTCCACCCTTTTGCAATATCAGCATCAGGCAAAGTGGGATAATTGGGTGCTTACGGGCGGACTCTTTGGTTTGGTGGCCGAAACGCGCTCGGAGATTTTTGGCAACCAAAGCACCAGCAATCAAGCCTTTTTCTTGCAAATGGACTACAGCAAGAACCGTTGGAATTTTTCTGGAGGCGCCCGCTACGAATCCTTTCGGGTAAACGACATCGAAGAGGCTCGGCCAGTATTTCGCTTTGGAGGCAATTACCAACTCTATCCGCACACCAATCTCTACGCCTCTTACGGTCAGGGTTTTCGCTTTCCTTCGGTGGCCGAGTTATACACCCAAACCAACGTGGGCATGGTAAACATTTTTCCCAGTGAAAATCTACGTCCGGAATTTGGGCATACTGCGGAAATTGGTATCAAGCAAGGTTTAGGAAAAAAGGGCGTTTTAGAATCGCGACTTGAGCTATCTGTTTTTGGTATGTGGTTCGATGACATGATTGAGTTCACCTTTGGCAGCTGGGGAGAAGGCGGTGATCCCTTCGATTTTTCCAATTTTGGATTTCGATCACTCAACATTGGCGCCGTGCGCATTTTGGGTACGGAAATCAACTGGGCTGGAGTGGCGAAGCTAGGCGATCACGAATGGCAGTTCATGATGGGCTACACCTTCACCGATCCCCGAGCTTTGGAGCCAGACGAGCCGTTGGTGGAAGGTTCAGGGACGTATCGCTCGCTTTCCAGCGATACATCCAACATTCTTAAATACCGCTATCAGCATCTGGTTCGCGCCGATGTTCAATACATTTTTCACAACAAAATCCGACTTGGAGGAAGTGTACGTTACAACGATTTCATGCAGGCCATCGATGAGATATTCAATAATTTAGTAGGAGTAAGAAGCGTAAGGGAGCGCCTAAATCGGGGCGACTTTTTGGTAGATCTTCGCGCGGGCTATCAGTTCAACCCCAAGTTTTCCCTGAACCTTATTGTAGATAACGTGTTCAATCGAGAGGTTATGCCTCGTCCGGCCATGCTGGGCATGCCGAGACGTTACATGCTTCAACTCCAATTTCAATTATAATTGCGTACGCTCCTCCAACTCATCGTTCATTCCCAGTTTTGGGTTGCCCTTATGGCTGGCATACTCGCTTGGCTTACGGGTATGGAATGGGGTATTTCCGATCACCGACTGGCACTTGGCGTACTTTGCCTTACCTGGGGCGCATACAGTTACATCCGCTTGGCCACTTTTAAGGAAAAACACGTCGAAGAAATGTACAGCAGTGTGCGCTACTTTCTGCGTTTCACCATCATTCTGATTCTCCCCTTAGGCGTGTATATCATCAGTGAAATGCTCACAGTGTGGTGGCATACCAGCATTTTACTTGCTCCCCCGGCCCTGCTCGTAGCTATGTATCCCTTACGCAGTGGACGATGGAGCATCCGGCAAATGCCCGGAGCAAAATCTACCTTAATTGCTTTGGCGTGGGTGTGGCTAAGCTTGAGTTTACCCGCGCTTTTGTACGGTCTACCATTCGATTCGCATTTGGTGAGCGCCCACCTGCAACGATTTTTCTTCATGATTGTTTGGCTCATCCCCTTCGATATTAGAGATATGAAAGTAGATGCCCCTAATATGCAAACCCTCCCCCAGCAATTAGGCGAAGCATCAACAAAAAACATCACCGCTTGGATGATATTTGGACTTCAGCTTTCCTTCATCTTATCTGCTTGGCTGGGTCATCATACCGCGGCGCTCACCTTTGGATACGTCATTGGTTTAGAATACCTTCATCAGTGGATAAAGCGCAGTAATTTTACCAATGATATATTGAAAACCGGGTTTTGGATTGAGGCCACACCATTGGTCGTGGTACTAAGTTTTTGGTTTTTTAAAATAATTTTTTCAATCATTGGCTAAATGAATGTGTGAATGATAGACTGTTCACCTTACTTTTGAGCCCTCGAAAATAATCCGAATTGTGGAATCAAAAACCGTAGTTGTAATACCCACGTATCAAGAAAAAGATAACATCACACCGATATTACAGGCCGTGATGAAACTCAATAAAGGCTATCACGTTTTGGTGGTTGACGACAACTCACCCGACGGCACTGCGGGTATTGCTTTGGCTTTAGAAAAGGATTATCCCGGGAAAATTTTCGTTGAAGTTAGACAAAAAAAGGCGGGCTTAGGTACGGCTTATTTACACGGATTTAAGTGGGCATTGGAACGCGACTACGAGTACATCTTCGAAATGGACGCCGATTTTTCGCACGACCCCAACGATTTGCCAAGGTTATTGGAACCCTTAGAAAAAGATGAGGCCGACTTGAGTATAGGATCGAGGTATATTACGGGGGTAAACGTGGTAAATTGGCCGATGAGCAGGGTTTTATTATCGTGGTTTGCCTCAAAATATGTCCGTTTTATCCTTGGCATACCTGTACAAGACACCACCGCAGGCTTCAAATGCTACAAGCGCATTGTATTGGAAACCATCAACTTCGACCGCATTCGATTTGTGGGCTATGCCTTCCAGATAGAAATGAAGTTTCGGGCATGGCGGCGCGGATTTCGCATTAAAGAAGTTCCCGTAATATTTACTGACCGCACGGTAGGTACTTCCAAAATGTCTTCCGGAATCATCAAAGAGGCGGTTTTTGGTGTGATAATGTTGAAATGGAAATCACTTTGGGGAAAGTAAAAAATTATTTGCAAAGGAATTTTTTTCCTTGTAGTTTTGTAGTCTATTTCGCGCTTATCACTCATATTAAATCAACTTATACCTTCGGCTTAAAAATCCGTGAGGAGGGTTGACTCAAAATACACATCAAGGTTATGAGAAAAAAGTATTTACTCTTAAAAAACGGCCAGTTGGTCAACGAGGGAGTTAAAACAAACAAAGATATTTTAGTGGTAAACGACAGAATCGAAAGGATTGACGATTCTATCAGCATGCCAAATTCCAACTGCACCCTGATTGACCTAGAAGGGAAGATTGTTATGCCGGGAATCATTGACGATCAAGTGCATTTCCGCGAACCTGGCTTAACGTACAAAGGCGACATTACTACTGAGAGTAGAGCAGCCGTTGCGGGCGGAATAACCTCGTATATTGAGCAGCCGAATACCGTGCCACCGGCAATAACCTTAGAAATGGTTGACGGAAAATACGCGATTGCTTCCGGACGCTCATACGCCAATTACGGATTTAGTATTGGAGCCACCAATGACAATTTAGAGCAGGTAATTCGGGCGGAAAACTCCCGTGCTGCGGCGGTGAAAGTCTTCATGGGATCGAGTACTGGAAACATGTTGGTTGACAACCTCAATGCGCTAGAAAAACTCTTTGCCGAGAGTCCATTAATGATTGTCACCCATTGCGAAGATGAGGCAACCATTCGCGCCAATACCGAGATATTTAAAGCCAAAAAAGAAGAACCATCGGCTGCTTGGCATCCCTTGATTCGCTCAGCTGAGGCTTGTGTAAAATCTTCCACTTTGGCTATGGACTTAGCGGAGAAACACGGCTCCAGACTACACATTTACCATATTTCCACGGCCGAAGAGGCTATGCGTTTTTCCAATAAACCACTAGCAGAAAAGAAAATTACGGCTGAGGCGTGCATTCATCACCTCTGGTTTAATGACACTGATTATGCAGAAAAGGGAAATTTCATTAAATGGAATCCAGCGGTAAAAACCGAAGCCGACCGCCAGGGAATTTGGCAAGCAATTGCTGAAAACCGTATAGATGTGATCGCTACCGACCACGCGCCACATACACTCGAAGAAAAAAGTCGTGGCTACTGGGAAGCGCCTTCGGGCGGACCTTTGGTGCAGCACAGCTTGGTAGCCATGATGGAGTTTTACCATAAAGGAATGATTTCATTGGAGAAAATCGTGGAGAAAATGTGTCACAATCCGGCAATCATTTTCAAAATAAAAGACCGCGGATACGTTAGAGAAGGTTATTACGCCGATCTCACCGTGGTTCATCCTTCAACGCCTTGGACGGTAAAGAGAGAAAGCGTTTTGAGTAAATGCGGTTGGTCTCCTTTTGAAGGTCAATTTTTCCGTTCAAAAATCACCCACACCATTGTCAATGGGCACATAGCCTACCAAAACGGCATGGTTCAACCTTACCTACATGGCAAAGCCTTGGATTTTATGCGCGCTTAGTAGCATACTCGTTTTCAGTTGTAGAATTCCCGAACGAGAAGTCCCCAGCGACATCATCAATGACTCCCTTATGCGAGTCATTCTCCTAGACGTATATCTTGCTGAAGGAGGTCGGAGTGGCGGTCAGCGCATGTTCGACGACCGTGTTATAAGCGACTATTATGAAATGATTTTCGAAAAGCATAAAATCGACTCGGCTAGCTTTAGTCGTTCTTTCGACTTTTATTCCTCCTATCCGCTAAAGATGGCCGCAATACACGAAAAAATCGTTCGTCGCCTGATGGAAATAGACGCGCAAAAAGCGGCCATTGCCGATTCTGCAAGACTAAAGCTTCAGGAAAACAGACCGGTTATTATGGAGGAAGAAGACTTTGATCTTGATTACTAAAGGTAGATTACCCCGTAAACTCAAATAGCGAGATTAGCATCCACTGTAGCTTTTGGGTAAAATAAAATGCAGAGACGTAGAATTCTACATCTCTGCATTACATATTCAAACGAGCATAACGAAGTTATCAGACTTTCTAGAAAGCAACTTATTTACTGAGATACTTATACACTATCCCCGCCAAAGCCGCTCCCGCGATAGGAATAACAATAAACAACCAAAGTTGATGTAAAGCCCAATCACCTACAAACAAGGCTTGGCTGATGCTACGAGCGGGATTGACTGAAGTATTGGTTACCGGAATACTTATCAAGTGGATCAATGTGAGAGCCAAACCAATTGCTAGGCCGGCGAAACCCTTAGGCGCTTTATCGTCGGTTGCACCCAGAATGATCATCAAAAACATGAAAGTCATCACCAGCTCGGTAACAATAGCCGCAGTCATAGAGTACCCACCGGGTGAATGCTCTCCGTATCCATTGGCGGCAAAAGAACCTATTTCGGAACCATTACCCGTAACGATAATGTACAAAACACTAGCGGCGGCAATTCCTCCCAAAACTTGAGATACGATATAAGGCAGTATTTCTTTGCCCGAAATTCTCCCTCCCATCCATAAGCCGATGGTGACAGCGGGATTAAGGTGCGCACCGGAAATATGTCCTAGAGAATAGGCAATGGTTAAAACCGTTAAACCAAAGGCAAGGGAAACACCCACCAAGCCAATACCTACATCAGGAAAACCGGCAGCCAGCATTGCACTTCCACAGCCACCAAGAACCAACCAAAAGGTTCCTAAAAATTCGGATAGATTTTTTTTCATTTGATAAGGTTTTAAATGTTAAATTGATTAGAAACTATTATTACCCTTGAGGTGTCGCGGATAGAAAACTTTAACACAAAACGAAATAAAAGGAAATGTAACATTTTGCAAAACCCCTTTCCGTCGGCTTCCAAGACAGCTGCAAGACCAAGCAAATATATAGTGCAACTTAATTGCTAAAACCTGTAAATGTGTAAATTAATCGAAAGTTTTATAGAATTATTTCGAAAAAAAGTGTAGAAATAGTCAAGCAAACTTTCAGAAGATGCTCAACTAATTTCATCAAAAAATTCCAGAAAAAAAATTATAAAAAAAATCAAAAACAAAGCTATTTAAACGCACATCAGGCATTATTTTTGGCTCTTTGTAAAAAAATTTTATTTTTTTTGAACCTAACCTATGAATTCAACCCGAAAAAACTATTTTCATGAAGATTAATTTTTCTCTCCTGGCAGTTGGGCTAATGTTGTTTTTAGCATCTTGCACCTCTCAACCAAAAACCTACCAAGTTGACTCCCCTGTTCAAGAAACCTTTGTTGTTCCCGAACCTACTTTAAAGCGTTTGGTAGCCATTGGTCGATTTACCAACGAAACAAAATACGGAAAAGGAATTTTCTTTGATGTTGAAAGAAACAACCCGTTGGAGAATCAGGCTGCCGATATCCTCGGGACTAAGTTAGTAGCTTCGCAGGCCTTCATCTTACTTGAGCGCCAAGATTTTGATGCTGTTCAAGAAGAAGCTGCTCTTAAGGGAAATACCGAAACCCTTGGCAAAGTCGGTGCTGATTACTTGATTTTCGGTTCCGTTACGGAATTTGGTCGCCGGGTAGAAGGATCAAGAGATTTGTTTTCACGCACCAAAACCCAAACGGTTTATGCTGGAGTAAGTCTTCGCTTAGTTGACGTGGCTACCGGTGAAGTAATTTACTCCGAAGAAGGAAAAGGTGAAGCATCGAGAACGGCGAAATCAACCTTAGGGTTTGGTGAACAAGCCGGATTTGACGCTGCTCTGAGCGACCAAGCCATTTCTGCGGCTATTTCTAAGCTTACCGAAAACATCATCCGCAATTGTACTAGTCGTCCTTGGAGATCATACATCCTATCCGTTGAAGACGACGTAATTATTATGGCTGGTGGAGAATCACAAGGTCTAAAAGTAGGTGATGTTTTTCAAGTTATCAGCAAAGGAAAACGTGTGCAGAACCCACAAACAGGCATGATGATGGAACTTCCCGGAAAGCCAGTTGCTAAAGTTAGAGTGCAATCTATGTCGGGCAGCACTCCTACCAGCGAATTTAGTATAGTTACTGTAACGGAAGGAAGCTTTGACACAAGCGATTTAAATCAGTATTACCTAACAGATCTTGCACAACGCTAAATTGCCACTTAGCATTTATTGCTTTAGTCTTATGCTCAATGCAGCATTAGGCATTTTCTACTAACGTATTTAAAACTTTTCATTATGAAATTAAAGTCATTTTTCAGCTTAGTTATTCTAAGCGCCATTATTGGTATTAGCATTAGTGCTTGTACGGGAATAAAAGCTACTACAAGCGGACTTGAAAACGAAGGCTATTTAGAATTCGTAAGCTCAACAACCAGTTATTCTGATAAAGTAGAAGTTATTGTTGGCGAACGCAGCCCCTTCTACGCAAAGGTTTTTCAAGACAAGCCCAATCGTACAAAAACCGAGAGATACGCAATTCCTCCCGGAACTCACCAAGTGCGTGTTCGCTACAAAGGAATGGATATCTACCAACAAACGATTTTTCTGGGTGCTCAAGAAACCAGAAAGATTGCTCTACCATAAATCAGCATAATCAATAAAACCAATAGCTAACCTAGCTATTGGTTTTTTTCTTTTAATAACCCCCAAAACCCCATCCAACAATGAAAATTGTTACCAAACTTCTATTGCTTACTATTTTGGTGAGTAGCTGTGCCAAACCCATGTATTATTGGGGCACGTATGACAACGCCATTTACTCCCAACAAAAAAACCTAGATGATAAATCTACTCGAAAACTCATTGCTGCTTACAAAGAGATGATTAGTAAGGCTGAAAAGGGAGAGAGAGGTGTTCCTCCTCCAGGTATTTACGCTGACTATGGTTTTTTATTGATTAAAGAAGGACGTGAAAGAGAAGGAGAACGCATGCTTGAAAAGGAGATTCAAACCTACCCCGAATCTGCATTCTTCATCCAGCAAATTATGAAAATGATGGACGACCGCCTTGATGAAGACCAGAAAAAAACTTCTCGATAACTCTCAGAAAAACGTATCATTTAACGGCTTAGTTGATTGAGAAAAAGCCATAAAACAAATAAACATGAAACTTAAATCATTATTCATTTTAACCATAACCGCTTCTTTATTTGCATCATGTACCATGCAAAAAGCGAAGACGAGAAATGAAGCATTTGAGCATTTTTATAATGAGCGCCCTACCGCTATTTTAATGCTCCCTCCTATAAATCAAACAACCAATGTGGACGCAAAAGAATACTTCTTTACCACCATCCACAGACCGCTTGCAGATGCCGGCTATTACGTATTACCTCCGCTAATTTCCATGGAAGTATTGCAAAATGAAGGTGCTTACGATAGTGAGCTTTTTCTTGACCAAGGTCTTGAAACCTTTGGTAATGTATTTCAAGCCGACATCGTATTGTTTCCCATCATCCATGAATGGAAAAAAGTGGGTGTATTGGGAACAATTAACATTGACATTGAATTCATCTTTAAAGATGTTCAAACAGGTGAGGTGATTTTCTCAAGATACGGTGAATTTACCTATAACGCGAATAAGGGATCGCAGAGCAGTCTTTTAGGCGCGGTGGCAGCCAACGTTGTTTCTGCAAAACTCACTGATTACGTTCCTGTAGCGCGCAAATGCGTTGAAATGCTCATTACCGATATGCCCTTAGGAAAATATCACAACGAGAATATTACCGATGGAAAATATCGTGTGAGATATGGAGATAGGATTAAGGTTAATTTCTAATCCCTCAAATACACCAAAACAAAAAAAAGCCTCCAATATTGGAGGCTTTTTTAATTGAAACATTGAACATTACGACAGCACTTGAAAAAGATTTTTGAATTCTACCACAACTTATTCGCTTTTATTCTCACGCATTTTCTTCAAACCGTAAGCCGCACCGGCAGCAAGTAAAACGCCTAATCCTCCATCAAGAGGAACGGGAGTACCTGTCGGATTTGGGTTTGGCTGTGCAAATAAGCTCGCCAAAGGAAGCATGAATAAAGCAACTAAAAAGAGTGTTCTGAAAAGGGTTTTCATTGTAATTCTATTTTGGATTATGAAAAAGCCTCGACTTTACTTGAAATAAAGTCGAGACTATTATTAGATTTATGGTTGAACAAATTTCACCGTACGTACCTGCTTACCACCGGCATTCACCTTTAAGAGATAAACACCCGCGCTTAAGCCGTTGGGAATAGGGATGATTTGATCTTCCTCTGAGGTAATCTGCGTAAGCAATACACGTCCAGCCATATCCACAATTTGAACACTTAAGGTTTGAGCATCCGGATTCTTCAAGAAAATCTCACTGCGATATACCCAAGCATTAAACGAAGTAGCATTCTTAAACGATTCAACGTTAACCGTTTGGTCGTAGGTAAAATGCAACATGAAGCGGTCGATTTGCGAGCTAGAATTAGCAACAAAGTGATAATCATTTTCGGAAAGAAGTACAAAGGCATTTTGTTGCTTATCTTCCAAAAATACTTGTAAACCATCTTTCAGCTTACTACGATCTAAACCAAGCTCCACTACTGCATCGGCTCCACTAGGGTCGAAGTACAATGGCATACGGTAATTTTGGTCGAGCTCTGGTAAAGATTGAATGGCACAATCCAATCCATCGGCACGGGTATACATGTTCGGAATACCGTAGTCGTTTCTTCGCTTAATGGCATCCTCCGTGCGTAAGAAAGCATTGTTACCACGACGGCTGAACACGATTAACGTAGTTTCGGTGATTCCACGACCTGCAATTCGCGCTTGAACATCGATATAAGCCTCTCCAAAACTTTGACCTCCTCCTCTCTTTAATACCGTACCAGAAGCAGCAATGCGATTAGCACGATCAAAGGTGAAAGAATTCAGACTATTACCTGAGTTTTGAATCCAAAATCCACCCATTGGAGGGACAAGGTTGTTATTGTTGCTTACCGCCGTAACACCGGGTAAATACGACTGATATGATCCATCACCATACTGATAGAAAGTTACTCCTGTATGGGCGTTTGGCCCATTCAGATCATAAGCCGCCGGCCAAGGATTACTCAAGAAATTCCAACCTTCTGTGGCAGCAGTAACAGCTCCGACAGCAAAATTCGGGTTACTATTCTGTCCATCATTGTAGCCAACAGGAACTGTTACATCCTGGTCTCCACGGGTAACCTCACCCTCAAAGCTGATATTGCCTGGTAGTGGGCGTAAGAATGATCCAAACTGGTTGGTACCCGCAAAGATGGTATATCCTACACCACGTTGGAAGGTAGCCGATGATGGGTCAACAGCAGTCCAATTAGCATCATTAGCATCCCAAACAAATACACTTGTATTGTTCATAACAGACCCGCCTTCAGCTAGGGAATTAATCACTACCTCAGCAGCAGCACCCATGTGTACCCATTTATTGTCATTTCCGGGAAGTGGGCCGGTAAGATGCTGGGCGGCTTGTACAATACCCGCACTTGGTGTATTGTGAATCAAATGCGCCGGGCCATCGTTAGCATTTGCCTCAAGGATGATTTTTCCGCTATTGACAATGGAATCCGTAATCTCGATTCTTGAACCCGGACCAACAATTAAATCATTGCCTGGATTAATCACCAACCTTCTTGCCTGAACATTAGAGCCCGAAGGAAGAGTTGGAGGATTAGCTCCACGCACATTTATCACGTCGGTATTGGTAGCATTTCCGGCTGGCGTTTGAGGAACCCACTGCGTTCCATCCCATGTAAAATCGGCATCTTCTTCACATAACCATTGTAGGTTGGAAATAGAAACACGATCGCCATTCTGAGGCGTGGTAATGGTCAATGAATCAAAACTACCGGGGAATCCAAGACTGATGGTGGTCGTTTGAGGAACATCGCTGTAAGGAACTGTTCCCACAACATTACCATCCAAGGCAATGGTTAAGTCAGCATTAGTTCCTCCGAAGAATCGCTGTGTGGTAATCGTTAGAGCACCTACTCCATTTGCGATGTTTTGAACGCGAAGGCGACCGTTGCGAATCAATACTGCCGGACTACCAGCAATGGGTTGATCAGAACGAGAGTCGGTAGCATCAATGTCGTTTCCGCTATCACCTGTCCAGCTTCTGTCACCATAGTTGCCAGTGTTTGGAAAACTACCTCCGGCCGGAACATTAACGAACGATTCGCTAAAGCAAATCTCAACGGGAACTTCATCGTCTTCCACGCCGGTGCTCCAGGTAGAACCATTGCGAACAAAGACTTTAACGAAATAGGTTTCGTTGTTGGTAAGACCGGTAAGGGTAACTCCAGTCCCCGTTCCGTAGAAGGCAACAAATCCGTTTCCTAAAGCACCTCCGTCACCAAAGTTGGCATCAGCAGAAAATGTTGTTCCACTAGGTATTCCTGTATTAGCAGCATTTTCAGCAACCACTACCAACACTTCATCAAAACATCCGGTTGGATTGTCCCAAGAAACAACCAATTCTTGATTACCGGAAGTTAAGGCCAAATTAGAAACATCATTGGGAGCAGTAACCGTAACCGTATGCGTACCGCTGGCAAATGAGCTACCGGTAACGTTTGCCGCACCAGAAAAGCTAAAATCGCCGGGAGACAAAGCTTGGACAGATAATTCACGACCAACAGTTGCGTTACACGAAACAAAGGCAGCCAAATAGAAGTTTCCTGTTTGTCCATCTAAAATACCTTGAGAAAATCCGTCGAAAACGAAAGTTCCCGCACCGGTAACACCGGTATTCATTTGCAATAAGGTATCCGTAGAAAAGGAGGAGCCAAAAGTGAAATACAAGGCAATAGAGTCGATGTCGGTATCATCAAAGTTACCGGCAAACTCAATTTCGATTTCGGTAAGTGCCGCGTTGGCATCTGAAACTTCGAGTGAGAATGCACCAATTACCACATTGCTATCGCCTTGAGGCAGGTTTGAAGCCGCTGTCATCGGGTTAGTAGAACTCAACTCAACTGAGGCCGCCGAGGCAATGATGGTTTGCAATCCACCATCTGAACTGGTATTGGTACCTTGGTTGTTGTTATTCGCCGCAGCAAAGTTGAAAATTGGAGCTTTGGCAGCGATGGTATTACCAATAGCGGCGTTAAAGTCAACATCGGTCGTAAGATAAAAATACCCTGTGGCTGCTTCGGCAATACTTTGACTCAAGCCTGAGAACACAACATCGTTTCCGGTGGAAGGAATCGTAGTTACAGTTCCTAAAGTAGGATCGGAAGGATCTAGCGTGGCATTGGTTGAGTAGCGCAATTTGAAGTTGACGATATCCGAAGCGTCATACGTACCATCGAGCTCGTAGGCAACCGAAGTTACCAAGGCAGGGTTTTGTACAGCTACCACCTCCGATTGGTGCAAAACGTGGTCTTGCTGACCTTGCGGAAGATTACCTGCCAAAATCTGGCTTCCCAAATCTTCAATGGTTACCGTAGCAGGTTGAGGAATCATTACTTGTACATTGGTGAGACCTATTTGTCTAGAACTACCTGAACCTGATAAATCTCTATCACTTGACCAACTTATTTCAAAAACTTGGTTGTTGGCAATGGAAAGACCTGTAATGATGGCCGAAACATCTGCATCAACTCCTCCTGATGTAGAGTACGTGAGTACCGGATAACTTACTCCATCAATTTGAACATCAAACGCGGGGCTTCTTCCTTCAGTGGCTCTTTCTACCTTCCCACGGTACGATACTTCTAAAGAGGTAATAGTAGATCCGCTGGAATTTAATAGAGAAAGTTCAGATGTAAATACGCCTGTTCCCCCAGTATGCTGATACCCTAAAACAGTATCATTTCCGCGCGTTCCGGCTCCTGTACCTGAACCCCAGTTACCGCCATAAGTTGTTACTGAACCTGATAAAGCCCATCCATCCGGCAAAGTAGCCGCACTGACAAAATCTTGGAAGTTTTCAAAGTAAGCACCTGCCGGACCGGTAGCTGTAATGGCCGGAGGAGGCGCACTCACCTGACCTTCTACATTGATGGTTTGTGAAACCGCCAGGGGACTGCTCACTTCAATATTTCCTACAAATGAACCGGCTGCGGCTCCGGTAAGACGAACATACACATCGGTATCAGCAACAGTACCCGAACCAAAAGGAATAGCAACGCTGGTTCCGTATCCACTACCTGAGCTAAGAGAAACTTCAAAACCGGTGGGAGCCGTTACGGTAATATCATCTTGCAAGTCATCACCGGAAACTTCGATGATTTGCTCGGCAGAAGGAATACCTTGAACCGTAGAGAATGGTGTTGGGGAACCTGTAGCAACAAGAGTTGGTGAAGTAGAGAAAACAATTTCAAAATCTTCAATGCGCCATTCAGCACAAGTCACACTTGGGTTACTAACGTAGCGGAAAGCAACATAAACCCTGTTTGAAGAAACAGCTTGTAAATCGGCGTTTGAAATATTATTCACTTCCGGCGTAGCGGATGTAGCGGATGTAGCGATGGTTTCCATTACGTCCCAACTAAAATCATTGGGATCACCAAATCCATCATAATCATCCGAATAAAGCATCACCAAATTCAAACCACCAAAGCGCTCGGAAATGGTTGCGTTTACTACAACATCATTATTCACACTCAAATCCACCGGAGGCGAAATAAGCCAGTCTTCATTGTCCTCACATGAAGTGGAATTCGCACCACCTTGCATGTCAACACGACCACCAAAACCAGTATTGTGAACCCAAGATTGTGGCCCTTGAATATCTCTTTGTATCCAAACATTATTGTCAAATGGGTTGACAACAAAATCTGTAGAGTATGGAAGAGCAACGGTTCCTACCGGGGTGCGAATAGAACCAGAAACAAAGTTATCAGAATATTCATCACCGGTAGCTACTGACCAAACGCGATAAAAATACTCGGTATCTTCACTTCTACCGGTGTGGTTAGGAACACCGGCTGCCGCACCCACGTACAATACCGTACCTCCTCCGGGGATGGGATCGCCATTGCTGTAAGAAACACCGTCAACGGGTTCTCCAAATGTCGATGTGTTATTGGTCACCACAATCACAGGATCGTTGTCAGGATTGGCGGTTACATCGAGGGAGATTACGTCGCGAGCGGCGAGATTAAGGTTTAAATTGGCTGGTGGAAAAATGCCTGTTGGATCCGGCACAAATACTTCTACATTTGAAATACCAATTTGACGCGAAGAACCAGCGCAACATCCATTTGTACTACTCCAACTGATTTCAAATGTTGCATTATCCGGAATATTTAAACCGGAAATTAGCGTTGAAAGGGATTGATCTGAACCTGATGACGTACTGTAAGCCAAAGCAGTAATAGGTGCTCCACCATCAATTGTAACAGTGAATTCAGGCGTTCTACCTTCTGTTGCTCTTTCCACTTTACCTAAGTAAGAAACATTTAAATCTGTAATTGGGTTTCCTGTTTCATTGAGAAGAGTAAGTGTAGATATAAAAGTACCTGTATTTAATGTATGCTGATACCCCAAAACCTCATCATTACCACGAAGTCCTGCACCTGTACCAGAACCCCAATCTCCATTATATGTCGTTACAGTCCCAGAAAGCGACCATCCATTTGGCAAAGTAGCCAGACTGACAAAATCTTTGAAGTCTTCGAAATAAGCGCCTGCCAGACCGGTAGCTGTAATAGCCGGAGGAGGCGCAATTACATCACCCGATACCGGCAAATCCGTTTGAGTTGCACCTCCTCCAGAATGTTCAATATCTCCATTATAGGAATTGACAGCCAAAGAATTGGCTAACCTTACATGAACCGTAACCGGCTGTCCCGTAATTTGGCCGGCAGTGAAAGGTAAACTTTCAGAGGAACTAAAATTGATGTTATCCAATGAAATTTCAAAATTGGCAGGTGCGGATATGGAAATATTTCCCGAACCCGTTAAATTAGAGCCACTAACTTCATAACTTTGAGAAGTTGATGGTCCTGAGCCAAATTGATAATCTAGGTTGGTAATATTTGCCACGTTAAATGAAATGGCAGGTGTCCCGGCAGTTCCAACTCCCACAATTAAAACATCTCGCAATCTTTTAGCTGACGGGCTATTTACAGTTGTAAACCTCACTTGCATGGTAGCAGATGCCGCTGGAATTGAAATAGAATTGGATTGATAAGTAGAACTTGTTGGTGTAGTAGAATTTCCTTGGGTAACCCAATTACTCCCACCATCGATTGAGTATTCAACGGTCAGAGGCCCATCTCCTCCACTTCCAAATTTTGCCACACTAAAGTCCAAATCAATGGAAGCAAAAGCAGATGCATTAAAAACAGGGGTCGTCAAAACACCTGTAGTTCCTGAAATATTTGCATAACCACTTGCAGCAGTAGTAAAACTGACATCAACCTGGGTCCAGCCAGAAGGTATTGATCCACTTCTCAGCGTCTCACTTATTAAGGTTTGACCATTAACCCCAAGCCCTATCATAAAGGCAAAAAGGGTTAAAAATTGCCTCAGAAATAAAAGGCTCGTTCGTGATTGTTTCATTCTCATGATTTTAAAAATTAAGTGAAGTTAGAATTAGGGTTATTATGATTTAATACGTTATCTGCAACGGACTCACCCCCACCACTCTGGTGGCTTGTCCATTCACCTGTGCGGTGACATAGAAATAGTGGGTTTGTCCGGCGGGGATGTTGTACTGTAGGTTTTGGAAGGATTTCATACCGGCGGTACCGGGATTGCTTAGGTTTGAAATAACCGGCGCGGTTGCGGGGTCAAAGCCGGGTTGGGTGGATACGCGCAACTGAAACTCCACCACGTCGCTTTGATTGTAATTGCCGGTAGCCTCGAAGCGAACTTGCGTGACATTTATACCCGCCTGACTTACACTAACACGTGTACCACGAAGGGGAAAATCCGCCCCGCTGCGGTTTTGAATATCGGCTATACTGTATCCTAGTGGGTTTCGAACCAATGCATCAGGCTGAATGGTATAGGTAAACTCCGCTCTTACCGGAAGGTGGTCAGAAACGTTGTGTAAAGCTGTGATAACTTGAGAGGAAAGTGTTGGGTGCCCGGGCGGATCGATTAAAGCAATGTTGTAATGCTGTCCGCTGTTACCAAAAGCTTCGTAAGTCCCGGGAACGATATCCATCCCCCCACTATTGAATATTGCTGAACTTCCCAATACCAAATCAAAGCGGTCGTCCATACCGCCGGGCGCTCCGGCTAAGTTTCCGTAGGGGATGGTAGCTTGACTGGTGGTTGTTCTGGGTGATTGTGTGTGAAGGATGGCATTTGCAGCATTTGCCCAAGACCCGCTCCATGAAATAAACTCGTAAAAGTTTCCGGTTTCTCCGGGTAATTGCTCCAGCAAACGAGTATATGCATTACCATCGGTCTCAGATTTTAGGTTAAAATCACCCATGGTAAAGAAATATGAATCCGGTGGCAGTTGATTGGAATACTTGCGCAGGGTATCTACTTCTTGGTCGCGCTGCGCCCTATCACTAGCAGAACTTCCGGCTTTAAGGTGAACAGAAAAAAAGTATACCGTATCAGCAAAACCAGTGGGTACCAAACTAAACCTATATATAGGTCTTAATGTGGTTGGGTAAGTAACAGTAGGTCCACTAGTAAATTTCGCAGTTTTATAATAGACCGCATTATCTAGAGACGTACCGCTGCTTACAAACGGTGCCATGCTGTAAGTTACACTGTCATCATTTAGAACATTATCTAAAAAATGCAGCGCCCCAGACTCACTAATAATTTCTTGACAAACCAAAACATCCGGTAGCATCTCACCTATGAGCAGTTTGAACTCGGGAACGCGTGCTACGGAGTTTGGATTATTTGCGGAATAATTGAGCATATTCCAATTTACCAAAGTAAACTGGCCATTGGACTGTGCTTTTAAACAGAAAAGCGTGGAGATTAATCCAACACAAAATAGAAACCTTTTAAAGATTGTCATTATGGCAATAGATTTTATGCCACAAAACAACCTTTGGTGTGTTACCCTAAACGAACCCCTTAATTACCCAATGAAAAAGAAATTGTTAAGCCCGAAAACACAAGATTACAAACATTTTCATCTTTAGTAATTGATTACAAACAATTAGCACAAAAGAATAAGGATAATAAAGTTACCAAATCATTACTATGAACAAACATTAAATTACCGTAAATCTTAGTTTACAAGTACGTAATGCTGGAATTACAATTATTTATCCCTCAAATACCACCCCGCCATCCAATCAATGGTGTCTTCAAACGGAGTAAAAGAAAAATCCAATTCTTGATGCAGCTTTTCAGAGCTGTAAGCAAATTTCCCCTGACTGCTTCGTAAAGTTTCGGCTGTAAGCAGAGGGGTAGTTTGCATTATTTTGGAGCGAAGCCACTCTAGAGGGATAAGAATTTTCCCGAGCGCTTTGGTGAGATGAAATTTTGGAGGATTAACTCCCAGAGCCCTAGCCATGCTTTCAAAAAGCAATCGGTAGGATGTATTGTGTCCGCAAACGATAAACTTTTGCCCGTAGGCTTCATCTATTTGAGAAAGCTGAATACTAGCGCGGACTAAGTCACGTACGTCCACAAAGCCATTGGTACCTTCTGTGTAAAACGGAAGTCCTTTGGCTACTCGTGGTAGTAATTGTCCGGAACTTTGGTTCCAAAAGCCGGGTGCGAGGATAATGGGTGGTGCGATAACTAATACTTCGAGTCCTTCAACCATCCCACGCCAGGCTTCCATTTCAGCGCGATATTTACTTATGGCGTAGGCAGAATTGTTTTTACTGCTTTCCCAAACGGCTTCCTCCGTCTTTACTTCACCCTCCTTCTTTCGACCTAGAGCGGCAACGGAGCTTATATGAACCAACTGGGGAATATTGAGATGCAAACAAGCGTTTACTACCGAAGCAGTAAGTTGTTCGTTATACTGAATCAAATCCTTATTTCCTTGAAAATCGACACTAGCAGCAAGGTGAAATACGCGATCCACTCCCACTAAAGCATCTTCTAAATCAGCTACATGCATGAGATCGGCCTTTCGCCATTCAATTTTGGAGAAAAGATTTATTAAACCATAGGCCTCAAAAACGGGCTGAACTTTTGAGTAATCGTTGCGGTAGATAGCGATTATCTTATCAAACTGTTGCACAGCTTGAACAAGAAAATGAGCTCCTAAAAGTCCGGAAGCTCCGGTAACGGCAACAATGCTCATTCTGCGGATATTTTCACTGCGACTTATAACAATAAAACACAAATAAGTGTTTGTCCTTACAGTCGGAATGTCAAGGCTATAAAGTCTTCTTAACTTCTACTTCTTCAAACCCTTCTATAATATCACCAACCTTAATATCATTAAAGTTATTGATGTTCAAACCACATTCGTAGCCTTTATGAACTTCCTTCACATCATCTTTAAAGCGCTTGAGCGAACCGAGGTCTCCGGTGTAAACAACTACCCCGTCGCGGATAAGGCGCACTTTGGTGTTTCGTTTAACCGTTCCATCCAGAACCATACAACCGGCGATGGTTCCCACTTTAGAAATTTTGAAGGTTTCACGCACTTCGATGCTACAGGTGATTTTCTCTTTAACTTCGGGAGAAAGCATACCTTCCATCGCATCGCGAACTTCGTTGATTGCGTCGTAGATGATAGAGTAATTGCGAATATCCACCGATTCTTTTTCCGCGAGCTTACGAGCATTTGCCGAAGGTCGAACGTTAAAGCCAATGATAATTGCGTTTGAAGCGGTGGCCAAAAGCACATCCGACTCAGTGATTTGTCCTACCGCACGGTGTACGATATTCACCGCAATTTCGTCAGTACTTAAACGTTGTAACGCATCCGAGAGGGCTTCAACCGACCCGTCCACATCACACTTAAGAATGATATTCAATTCCTTGAAGTCGCCAAGGGCCAATCGACGTCCGATTTCCTCAAGCGTAATATTTTTCTGTGTACGCGTACTTTGTTCACGCTGCAATTGCTGACGACGTGTAGCGATGGCACGAGCCTCTTTTTCGTCGTCCATTACTTTAAACTTATCACCCGCCATTGGAGCTCCATCTAGTCCGAGCATACTAACAGGTGTAGCAGGGCCGGCTTCGCTAATAGGCTTACCGCGCTCGTCCATCATAGCGCGAACTCTACCTGAGTATTGTCCTGCGAGAAGAACATCTCCGACTCGCAAAGTACCTTTTTGTACGAGGATGGTAGTGACATATCCTCTACCCTTATCTAAAGTAGCTTCGATAACGGTTCCCGAAGCATTTCTTTCAGGATTCGCTTTTAAGTCGAGAAGTTCGGCTTCAAGGATTACTTTTTCCAGAAGCTCTTGAACTCCTACACCCATTTTTGCAGAAATATCGTGGGATTGGATTTTACCACCCCAGTCTTCTACTAAGAGGTTCATTCCTGCCAAAGATTCTTTTACTTTTTCAGGATTAGCTCCGGGCTTATCGATTTTATTGATAGCAAAAACGATGGGTACACCAGCGGCTTGCGCGTGCGAGATAGCCTCTTTGGTTTGCGGCATCACGTCATCATCAGCAGCGACAACGATAATAGCAATGTCGGTAACTTGAGCACCACGAGCACGCATGGCCGTAAACGCCTCGTGACCGGGAGTATCTAGGAAGGTAATGGTTTGTCCATTTTCAAGCTGCACCGAGTAGGCACCGATGTGCTGGGTAATCCCCCCGCTTTCACCGGCGATTACATTGGCACTACGAATGTAGTCAAGAAGTGAAGTTTTACCGTGGTCAACGTGTCCCATTACGGTAACAATCGGTGGTCTAGACACCATATCCTCTTCATTATCCTCTTCATCTTCCACCATATCCGTAACCTCGGCACTAACGAACTCCACTTTAAATCCGTATTCTTCTGCCACGATAACCAAGGTTTCAGCATCGAGACGCTGGTTCATGGTCACCATAAGGCCGAGCTGCATACATGTCATGATGATTTCCGTTACCGGCTTGTCCATCATAGTTGCGAGTTCGCCTACAGTCACAAACTCAGTAAGTTTAAGTACTGATCCTTCGGCGAGTTGCTGTTGTTTTTCTAGTGCTTCTTGTTCCCTACGCTCTTCTTTTCTAGCGCGACGTAGTTTAGCTCCCTTTGATTTTTTACTGCCTGTAAGTTTTTCAAGCGTCTCCTTGATTTGCTTTTGGATTTGCTCATCGGTAAGTTCTACTGGTGCTGCACCACCTCTGCGTGAACCTTGTCCTTTTTTATTTCCAGGAGCATTGTCCTTATGAATACGACGGCGTTTCTTACGATCTGCGTTGGACGAAGAACTCGCAGAAGATTGAGCTGGTTTCTTCCCAGCATTAGCGTCTTTCTTCTCAGGCTGTCCTTTCGAGGAAGCTACTTTTTTCTTTTTCTTAAACTGCTCAAGATCGATGGTCTTACCGGTAAAATTAGGCCCTGAGAGTTTTTGATATTTGGTTTCAATAGAATGACTTTCGGGTGATTGAGCTGCCCTTTCTTCTGGCTTTGTCTCTGTTGATTCGGCTGCTTTTGGCTCTTCGTCCTTAGCGGCAGCTTTTGGTTTCTGCACAGGAACTTCGCGCTGTACTCTTTGCACCTTCGGTTTTTCCGGAACTTTTTCCTCCTGAACCGGCGCTTTTTCCTCCTCAGCTTCTTTCTTAGGTTCTACTTTCGGTTCTTCCTTAGGAGCTTCAGCTTTCACTTCTTCCGCCTTAGGTTTCTCCTCTGATATTGGAGATTCTTTAACCTCTTCTACCTTAACAACTTCTTCAGCTGCAGGCTTTTGTTCAGCCACTTCTTCCTTAGCCACCTTTTCCACTTCGGGAGCTGGCACTTCTTTGGGCGTTTCAGCTACCTTCTTGGGCTCTTCAGGTTTGGGAGCCGCTTTCTTTGTAGGTGCATCAAGATCAATTTTACCAACCGTCTTTGGACCAGATAACTTATCCGTTTGAGTTTTTAAAACCTTACTCTCTTCTTTGGCCTTGAGGATTTCTTTTTCTTCTTTCTGCTGAAGACTAACCTTTTCCGACTTCTCTTTCTTCGATTTATCTTGCTCAAATTCATCCACCAACATGTCATAAACCGTTTCATCGATTTTGACATTAGGGTTAGAATCAACTTCAACTCCTTTAGACGAAAGGAATTCCACTGCCCTTTGAAGGGAGATGTTGAGTTCACGGATGACTTTTGATAGACGCTGAGGGGCCTTACTCATGAAAATAAATTACAATAGTTCAAATTAGCGATTGCGAAGGTAACAATTATTCTTCGAATTCACTTTCCAAAATAGCACGTACTTCGCGGATGGTTTCCTCCTCCAAGTCAGTACGTTCCACCAATTCCTCTACGGAATATTTAAGCACGCTTTTGGCTGTATCACAACCAATAGCTCGCAGTTCATCGATAACCCAGCTTTCGATTTCATCCTCAAACTCGCTAAGGATTACGTCTTCTTCTTCGTTATCGCGATAAACATCAATCTCGTAGCCGGTAAGCATACCAGCTAGACGAATGTTATATCCATTTTTACCAATAGCGAGGGAAACTTGATCGGCGTTGAGGAATACCTCCGCACGCTTGTTTTCCTCGTCAATAGAAATACTACTCACTTTGGCCGGACTAAGGGCGCGGGTGATTAGTAGATTCATGTTTGACGTATGATTAATTACGTCGATATTTTCGTTGCCTAACTCACGAACAATACCGTGAATACGACTACCTTTCATTCCCACACAAGCGCCAACCGGATCAATTCTATCATCCAAAGACTCAACGGAGACCTTGGCTTTTTCACCAGGGATGCGGGCAACAAGTTTTACTTGAATTAACCCGTCGAATACCTCAGGTATCTCTTGTTCAAAAAGTTTTTCCAAGAAACGCGGATCAGTGCGCGAAAGGATAATTTGCGGCTTTGTTCCTTTCACCTCCACGCTTTTCACTACTGCGCGAAGAGTGTCGCCTTTGCGATAGAAATCGCGAGGAATTTGTTGATCCTTGGGTAGGATTAGCTCGTTATTCTCATCGTCGTAAATGATAACGGCACGCGGACGAACATGGTGAATTTCTCCGGCGATTAGATCACCTTCCATGTCTTTGTATCGACTGTAAATTTGCGCATTATCATGCTCTTGAATTTTTTGCAAAAGCGCTTGACGGAAGGCCAGGATAAACCTTCTTCCTAAATCAATAAGACGAACCGATTGTGAAACCTCTTCACCAATCTCAAAGTCTTCCTCAATTTTCAAAGCCTCAGATAGTGCAATCTCCGTATTCTCATCCTCCAAATCATCATCCGCAACGATGGTACGGTTATGCCAAATTTCCAAGTCACCTTTATCAGGGTTCACGATAATATCGAAGTTCTCGTCCGTTTCAAATTTTTTCTTCAACTGCTGACGAAAAGCGTCTTCTATAATCGCCATTAATGTTACGCGATCAATGTTTTTATCCTCCTTAAATTCGGTAAAGGAATCGATGATTGCCTTGTTATCCATAGAAAAAATGATGAATTATATCGATACTTGAATTTTTGTTTCTCTTGATTGATCAAAAAGCAGACTACGAGACTTCTCAACCGTTACTTTTCCTTTACCAACAGGCTTAGGCTCGCGCTCTGTCCATGAAATGGTAAAACCTTCGGATGTAACCTCAACTAAGTCGCCTTTTAAGGTTTCGCCATCCGTAGTTTTCACTTTAACTTTTCGACCAATATTCTTACGGTACATCCTTTCGCCTTCGAGTGGTCTTGACACTCCAGGAGAACTCACCATAAGCATAAAATCTTCTGCTTCACGGTCTAAGCCAGACTCAACAAAACGGTTTAAGGCTTTTAGTTGATCGATAGTAATACCCTCGTCGGTATCGGCTAAAATGGTAATTGCGTTCGTTTCGTCAACTTTTATCTCTACCAAAAAACCATCAAACTCCGCGAGAGCTTTTTCAGATAATTCGGTAACATGCTTAATATCAATCATAAAAATCTAATAAAAGAGGGGACAAAATGCCCCCTCTTATCAGACCGCAAATGTACAACAGTTATCTCAAACTACAAAGAGAATATTATTGCAATCAACTTTTATTGATTTGCGAATAATTTGATTTTTAAAGGTCATACAGAATGTCCTTGTCATTTTTTTATTTTTTTCGAAGGCTACAGCATGACCATTTGATAATGTTTAGGAATTACTTGTAGTTTGAATTATTTTTGGTAGTACATTTGCTTATTCGTTATCGAATCATTAATTTTTTTATTATGCGTAATTTTTTCACAATTCTGTTGGCCTTTATCTTTTTCTCTACCGCATTTGGTCAAGACGGAACGTTTAGCAGTTTACCTTCCGTATCCGTTAAAGACCTTAAGGGAAACACATTAAGCAGTAGTAGTTTTGACAACGACGGTCGCCCTATCATCATCAGCTTCTGGGCCACTTGGTGTAAGCCTTGTATTGAAGAGCTAAATGCAATTAACGATATGTACCCTGACTGGGTTGACGAAACCGGAGTTAAGCTTATAGCGATATCCATCGATGACGCAAGAAATGCTGCGAGAGTAAGACCTTTTGTTTTAGGCAAAGGCTGGGAATACGAAATTTATTTGGATGAAAACAGTGATTTAAGAAGAGCGCTAAACGTAAATAACCCTCCCCACACGTTTCTTCTTAATGGAAACAAAGAAATTGTTTGGCAGCATAACGGCTACGTTCCCGGCGACGAAGATGTATTATACGAGTTAGTACAAAAACTTGCTTCGGGATTACCCATCAAATAATTTTCTTGAACCGATTTATGATCAAGTAACTCATGAGTGTTCTAAATAAACATGCACTCCTTACATAACTGAAACGACGCATTGGTTTTGGCTAAGCTTTTTAAAGTATTTGTCAAAACCAATGCGTTTTTGCATTAATAGCTAAAGCACTAGAATGACAAAAAAACTACTTGGAACAATTATATTTTTTTCCATTTCGTCCTTGGGTATTGCGCAGCAAAACGACCCACCCAAACCCAGAGGCGAATTGCACGGTAATTTCCAAAGTGATTTCCAGTACTACTTTCGAGACCCTGCCATTGACCCTTCGGGTGAGTTTTTTCCCGACGAAAGGTTTCTAGCCGCAGGATTTACGAACCTTATTTATTCCCAGGGCGATTTCCAAGCAGGTATTCGTTACGAGAATTATCAAAACAATTTACTTGGACTCCCAGAGGGCTTCCGAGGTCAAGGTATTCCCTATCGCTTTGTACGCTTTCAAAAAGACGGATTGGATATTACAGCTGGTAACTTCTACGAACAATTTGGTTCGGGCATGATTCTTCGAGCTTTTGAAGAAAGAGGTCTGGGTTTAGATAATGCACTCGACGGGGTAAGACTTCGATATAGTCCGTTTAAAGGTTTATACCTAAAAGGTCTAGTTGGTCGGCAACGACTCTATTTTGAAACTACCGAAGGAATAGTGCGCGGAGCAGATGCCGAACTCAACTGGAACGAGAGCTTTAAAAGATTTGAAGAATCAAAATGGCTTATCACCACAGGAGGGAGCTTTGTCAGCAAATTTGAACCCGCCAATAACCCATTATTAAACCTCCCCCAAAATGTTGGTTCCTACGCGGGACGTGCCACCATCCAAAGAGGCGGTTTTAGTTGGAACAACGAATATGTGTATAAAATTAACGACCCGTCTGAAGACAATAATTATATCTTCAAATCGGGCGAAGGCTTCCTCTCAGTCTTAACCTACAGCCGGCCGCGATTAGGCATTATGCTCGCCTTCAAACGTCTCGACGATATGAGCTTTCGCTCGCAAAGAACTGCCCAAGAAATCGATGCGCAGATCAACTTCCTTCCGCCAACCACGCGCTTGCACACCTATACACTACCGGCTCTTTACCCCTACGCAGTACAACCCACCGGAGAAATCAGCCGTCAAGCCGAAATCACCTACACCTTCCCAAGAAAATCCTTCTTTGGAGGAAAATATGGAACTACTGTAAATATAAATTTTAGCGATGCCTACAGTCTAAACGCTAATTTTTTAGATGAAAGACCCATTAGCGATCAAGAAGGAGCTCCAACAACACCGGCAGGTACAGGAGGATACACCTCCGATTTCTTTAGCACAGGCCAAGTGAAGTTCTTCCAAGATTTCAATGTCGAAATAAAGAAAACTTTCAACAAAAAATGGAAGGGAACCTTTACCTATCTGAATTTTCATTACAACCAAGAGGTTTTGGAAAAAGGTATTTCACACAGAGATATCTTTAGTCGTGAAGGCGGCTACGAATCCCAAGAACTCCTCTACATTCAAGCCGGTGTAATTGAGTTGCTTTACAAAATCAAACCACGCCACAGTCTGCGGATGGAGTTTCAAGGCATGTTTTTGCGTGATTTAGAATATGAATTTACTGAAAATCGCGGTGATTGGGTGATGGCTTTATTTGAATATTCGATATCACCCGGGTGGTTTTTTGCCATTCAAAACAGTTTTAACTATGGTAATCCCGACCCCGAAAAAAGACTTCATTACACCCTCGGAAGCGTT
>JBHYFA010000041.1:17993-27022 GCA_051859825.1 Schleiferiaceae bacterium | reverse complement strand
TGAGCTAATCTCCCGTTATTTCAATTACTCGCTGAACAGTGACCCTCCCGACTTTTTAAGTCGGGATGCTCTGAACCAGCTGAGCTAATCTCCCGTTATTTCAATTACTCGCTGAACAGTGACCCTCCCGACTTTTTAAGTCGGGATGCTCTGAACCAGCTGAGCTAATCTCCCGTTATTTCAATTACTCGCTGAACAGTGACCCTCCCGACTTTTTAAGTCGGGATGCTCTGAACCAGCTGAGCTAATCTCCCGTTATTGAGGCTGCAAATATACAGTGGTTGGGCTTTTTCACAAGAAAAAATATATTTTTTTTGAAAAAATTTACTGGGCTAGAAAACTCATTCCTTTCCCGCTGATTTTCAATATTTCTGAAGCTGTTTTATACATCTCAGTTTGTGATTGAAGCAGTCGAAGTTGGGCTTGAGTGAGGTTTCGGCGGGCTTCGCGAACGTCAATATCTTCGCCAATGCCTCGTTCAAAGCGACTAATTGATAATTTTAGGTTCTCCTCTGCCATAGCTAATCCTGCCTCTTCTATTTCAAAAATCCGACGGTAATTGAGCCAACTTTTCCATAAACGCATCACGTCGCCTTCCAACCTACGACGCATATCTTCTTCCGTCAACTGCATTTGAGACAAGACAAAGCGACGTTCCTGCATCAACCTGTTGGTGCGATTGGCATTAAATAAGGTCCACTGCAAGCGTAAACCATAATTAAATCCCGTAGCAAAATTGCGCTCTAAAATCCCAACATCATTAATCTGCCTATTATTCAAATACTCCCCAAAGGTTCCTAAAGTGGGCATATAAGCCGACCGCTCTTCCTTCAACTGGTCTTCGGCTGAACGAATCATCAATCGCTGCATGATAAGTTCCGGATTTTCCATCGATACCGAACTCATCAAATCATCGTAGGTGAAATCAGGCTCCCAATTCACCTGAGATAACTGAAAATCATCATTGGGTTGAATACCCAACAAATAGCAAAAGTTCATCTTACGCTGAAAAACTTCCGTTTCGTGACGAATAACCATACTTGAATCAGCAAAATAATCGGCTGATAAACGTAAATACTCGGTGCGGTTGGCCAAACCCCGTTCAATCTTATCCTCAGAAATCTCAACTAGGCGCTTGGTGTATGAAGCGTTGGCTCGATAAAACTCCGCCAATTTTTCCGCTTCAGTGATTTCCATGTACTCGTTAATAACCAAAGCTATGATTTCCTCCGCCTTTAATCTAAACTGCTGCTTGCCCATTTCTTCAATGGCATTAAGTCTATCGCGAGTAGCAAACATTCTAAAACCGTCAAACAGCGTCCAATCGGCGCGCAGCAAACCCGAAATACCCCTACTGGCTGCATTATCCTGCGAAATTGTCTCACCAGAAAAAAATGTCAAATTAAGGTCTTGACTTGATTGAAAGGCATTTACATCCGCATTGAGCGTAGGTAAAAAACCGGCTTCTCCTAAATGATTGGCGTTTTTAGCAATTTCGTAATCAATCTTGGCTAAACGCACCTCGAGATTGTTTTCTAAAGCCATTCGTAAAGCACTACTAAGGTCTAACTCCTCTATAGGCTGACTCCTTAGTGCACCTACACTAAACAAAGTAATAATTAAAATCACTCCCAACCTACTGCTCATCGCGCTCAACAATTTTATTAGTGGTTATATAGGTGTACAAAACCGGAATAATGTAAAGGGTTAGTCCCAATGAAAAAAGCAATCCACCAATAATGGAAACCCCCATAGGAATTCTACTGGTTGCTCCGCCACCTAGGGCCACAGCAATGGGAACCGCCCCTAAGACCGTTGCCATGCTAGTCATCAATATAGGTCGAAAACGTTCGCGTGCCGCCTCCATCGCCGCCTCAAGCACATCCTTTCCCGCACGCTTGCGCTGATTGGCAAATTCAACAATCAAAATACCGTTTTTGGTCACAATGCCTATGAGAACGATTATACCAATCTGACTAAAAATATTTAGCGTGTGCCCAAACATCCAGAGCGCCAATAACGCCCCCGCAATAGCTAGAGGCACGGTAATCATGATGGTCAAGGGATCGCGGAAACTTTCAAACTGAGCCGCTAATGTTAGATAGATAAGTACCAAAGCCAATAAAAATGCAAAGTATAAACTGTTCGAACTCTCCTCAAACTCCTTAGAAGGACCATCCAAAGCACCACTAAACGAATCGTCTAATACCCTACCCGCTATACTACGCATTTCCTTTATCCCATCCCCTAAAGTGTAGCCCTCCGCAGTATTCGCCGAAATCTTGGCCGATACGTAACGATTATAGCGGTAGAGCACTGGTGAAGTTACCCGATTATCAATATCCACCAAATTAGACAAACTCACCAAATCTCCATTTCGGTTAGCTACACTAAGCAAATCTATATCTCCCGTTTCGTTGCGCGAATCTCGGTTGGCCTGACCAATAACCTCATACTGTTTACCGTCGCGGATAAAGTAACCATAGCGAATCCCGGCAAAGTACAATTGAAGGGTTTCGGCAATATCCGACACCGATACACCAAGCTCTCTAGCTTTATCGCGATTGATAGACACCTGAAGCTCTGGCTTATTAAATTTCAAGTCTAAGTCAGAAATAGAAAACTTCTCACTCTGATTAACCTCATCGAGAAAGCGAGGCAAATATTCTTTCAACTTATCGAAATTAGGTGCTTGAATAACGTACTGAACAGGAAGCGAGGTAAATCGATTTCCACCAATAGTTTGTTCCTGAGCAATAAATGCGCGGGCATAATTATATTTAGGTAAATATGATGAAAGTTCAGCGGCCAATTGCTGCTGCGACTTATCTCTTTCCCCAGGCGGCTTTAAGCGCAAACGCAAAAACCCACTATTCACATTAATCGACGCCCCGAATCCTGGTGATGTAACCGAAAGCAGTGTTTCTTTTTCGGAAAGGGTATCCGTCAGCGAAATTAAATCGGTCATATAATCGTTCATCCGCTCAAATGAAGTCCCCTCAGGCGCAGTTGCGATGATACGCAAACTACTTTTGTCTTCCAATGGGGCCAACTCACTAGGAATTGCTCTTCCCAATAATATCACCAAAACAAAAATACCCAATACCATAAGCGGACTCATTATTCTCCGCCTCATCCATTTTTCCAATGTAAAAGCGTAAAAATTATTGAGGCGCTCGAAAAATATTTCTGTTTTATCAAAAAACCAGCCCTTTGCCGTTTTCTTGCGCAAAAGCTTGGTACTGAGCATGGGCGTTAAGGAAAGTGAAATGAAGGTGGAGATTACAACCGCTGCACTCACCACAACTCCAAACTCTCTGAATAATCTGCCTGTTAATCCCTGGAGAAAAATGATTGGCAAAAACACACATACCAACGTAATGGTAGTGGAAATAATAGCAAAGTAGATTTCTCGTGCTCCTTTATGCCCAGCCTTCATGGGATGCATACCGCGTTCGATTTTCGCATAAATATTTTCCATCATAACAATGGCATCGTCCACCACGAGACCAGTTGCCAAAACAATCCCCAAAAGGGTCAGAATGTTAATCGAATAGCCCGCAATGTAAAGAACGAAAAAACTACCTATCAAGGAAATAGGAATGGCTATGATGGGAATGAGTGTGGTTCGCCAATTGCGCAAAAAGAAGAAAATAATCAAAATCACCAAGCCAAAGGCAATGAGAATGGTGCTCTGTACTTCGGAAATGGCTTGTCGAATAGGCACGGTGCTATCTAGAGCTACGCCCAACTCCAAATCATCGGGGATTTCAGATTTAATTTGCTCTACACGCTTATAAACCTCATCAACGATTTCAATGTAGTTTACCCCCGGCTGAGGCGTAATCGCTACACCAATCATCGGGATACCGTTGCTACCGCGAAGTAAAGTACGCTCGTTTTCTGGCAGGAGTCGTGCTTCTCCCACATCGCTCAAACGAACCAAAACACCGTCAGATTCGCGAATAATTAAATTATTGAAATCCTCGACTTCCGTGAGCAACCCGAGCGTACGAATGGTTAATTCTGTTTTGTAACCCTCGATTCGTCCGGAGGGCAGTTCCACATTTTCCCGTACCAATGCGTTGCGAACGTCCATGGGGCTTACTCCGTAGGCGTTGAGCTTTATCGGATCAAGTAGGAGTTTCATCGAATACTTTTTCTCCCCCCAAATGCGAATTTCACTCACACCCTTGATGGTTTGCAGTCTTTCCTTAAACAAGCGATCGCCAATTTCAGTGAGTTCAAGCAAATTGCGTTTTTTACTTTGAACCGTAATGGAAATAATTACATCCGAATCGGCATCCGATTTTACCACAATGGGAGGGTCACTATCGGGTGGAAGCAACCGCACCGCACGTCCAACCTTATCTCGAACATCATTGGCAGCGGCTTCCATATCCACGCCGAGCTCAAACTCCACCCTAACCGTGCTGCGACCATCACTACTAGTAGAGTTGATTGAACGAATGCCCGCAATACCACTGATGTTTTCTTCAATGGGATCGGTAATCTGAGTTTCTACAATAGCGGCATTCGCTCCTGGATAATTGGTTGTTACCGTAACTATAGGTGGATCAACATTGGGGAATTCCCGAACACCCAAAAAAGTAAAGCCAATGATACCAAAGATGCTAATTACGATAGAAAAAACCGTAGTAAGTACCGGTCGATTGATGGAAAGAGAAGCCAAATTCATATCTTAGTTCTCTTTAATTTTTACGGGTGAACCATCACGCAAATACAATAATCCCGAAAGGGCGATAGTATCACCCTCCTGCAGTCCTGTAATCACGAGCGCCCTAGTAGATGTACGCTCAATTGTTTGAATTTTAGTGACCTTCGCAACACCGTCAACAATCTTCACCACAAATTCGCCATCACTCTGTGCAACAATAGCATCAGTGGGAATAAGAATCGCGTTTTCACGAATTTCTAAAGGATAAATGACACGCGCAAAACCACCAGGAATGATCTGATCTTTCTTATTTTCAAACTCTGCTCTTACGCGTAACGCCCTTGCATCTGCCTGTATTCGTGAATCGCGAGCATACACCTTTGCCCTCAGAGTGTCTAATGAATTACGAAGAGTGAAGAGAACGCTATCACCCACATTTACTATTTGCGCGTAACGTTCAGGTACGGAAAACTCTAACTTTAATGGCGACTGCATGGCTAGCACACTGAGCAACTCACCTACCGAAACCATACTACCTTCAGAAACGTAGCGAAGTCCCAATACTCCATCAAAAGGTGCACGAATGTGATAGGCATCGATGCGGGCTAACAGCTGAGCCTCGGTAGCCTGATATTCTTCATAACGATTAACAAATTGATCAAACTCTTCTTGAGAAATAGCCTTATTCTCCAAAAGCGTTTTTCTTCGTTCAACATCGACCTTAGCTTGTTTTAGTAGCACCTCATTCTTTTTCAAATCGGCCTGTAAGTCTCGAGCATCAAGGGAAAAAATTCTTTGGCCTTTTTGAACTTTATCGCCCTCACGAAAATGTATGCTTTGAACTCTTCCCGTTACTTCACTACGAATATTCACCTCTTCAAAGGGCATTACCTCGCCATTGGTGATGTAGTTTGAGGAAAAAACTTCATATTTGATCGGTAGATACTCAACAGCTAGCGGTGCTGACTTGGGACGCTCTTGCCCATTATTCTGATTAGAGCATGCAACAATGCTGAAAGCTGCTATGGCGGTAAAAAAAAACGAAACTATTTTATACATAATAGCTTAAGGCGTGATTCGTGTTTTATGATGTGTGTGGCAACAACTTCTTTTTATGAATACAAAAAAAAGCGTCTGCGAAGGTACTATTCGCAAAACGCTTTTAGGGGATAAATGTTGAAAAAAGCCGGAAGTTGATTGATGTTAGCAGTAATATTAAGCTACTTTAAGCCTAAATAATGTCTGTCTGTAAAGTCCGATGACGGCGAAATGCTCAAAAAAATGCAGTCATCGCAACATTATTTGTCGAGATGGCTGCACTTTCATTTATCGTAAACCTTGCTCTACAGTTTTTTTGAGCAGGCTCTTTACTATAATCTAGTTATGAAAGTAAAATCTTCCTAGGCTTAGCCGCGCCTAGTTCTTTCAAATCTATTTTAGCATCGAGATTAGGTTCAGCATCGAGGTTAGAATAAATCTTTGATAAAACCTCGTAGAACACGTTGCGTTCTTCTTCACTTATTCCCGCAAGTGCAATTGCGTTAACCTCGCGATAAACCTTACGAATTTGTGGAGTCAAGCGCTGTCCTTTGGGTGTGAGATATAAATATTGTGAACGACGGTCTTCAATATTGACTTTGCGCTCCAGGATGTCATTCTTGCAGAAATAATCCACCATACGAAAAACGCTGACTTTGTCAATTTTCATTATCTCAGCGAGCATTTGCTGGGTAATTTCTGGCTGCTCATCTTCAATAATTAAAAGCGCATAGAAATAACGTTTTAAATCAAGTCTGGCTAACTTCTTAGAAGCAACCCCCACGTACTTCTTACTCATAAAGGCGAAAATTTTCGCTAGGGGATCATTTTGAAATTGATCTGGATGCATAATTAATGAATTAATTGGTCAAAAGTAGAAAAGAAATTAACGAAAACCAAACACAATTACAATTTTTTATTCAACAACAAAAAATAGCAAAACAAAGAAAGTGTATTATTTACAAATAATTTCTTTGAAGAATAAAAAAATCTATACGTCTATGTGATGATTCACGTTTCAAAAAACGGTTAAAAAATGATTTTATTGTGAAACGGAAAGATCAATTACAAAAGCGTACTTCATAGCCACTTCCTTCAACGCAGCAAAGCGACCTGATGCACCTCCATGCCCAGTGGTCATTTCGCAATGCATGAGCAAAGGCAAATTATTAGTACGCTTGTCGCGCAATAAGGCAATCCACTTTGCCGGCTCCCAGTACTGCACCTGTGAATCGTGCAAACCAGTGGTAATCAACATAGCTGGATAGTCTTGAGCCTTAATATTATCGTAGGGAGAATAACTTTTCATGTAGTCGTAATACACCTTATCGTTGGGATTTCCCCACTCATCGTATTCCCCTGTAGTTAACGGAATACTTTCGTCGAGCATGGTAGTTACAACATCTACGAATGGTACTTCGGCTACTATTCCTCGAAAAAGATCAGGGCGCATATTGGCAACAGCACCAACCAATAATCCTCCCGCACTTCCTCCCCAAGCAAATAGCTTATCTGAATTGGTATATTTTAAGGTAATTAGATGCTCTGCACAAGCGATAAAATCGGTAAACGTATTGCGCTTTTTTAGCAATTTCCCATCTTCATACCACTGGCGCCCCATTTCCGAACCTCCACGGATATGTGCTATCGCATAAACAAAACCGCGTTCGAGCAAACTAATACGAGCAATGCTAAAGCCGGCATCCAAGGAATATCCATAGGAACCATAACCGTAAAGTATTGCAGGGGCTGAACCATCGGTAGGTGTGTTGACGTGACGCACCAAACTGATAGGAATCTTGGTTCCATCTTTTGCCGTAGCCCAAATGCGCTCGCTTACAAACTGTGATTTATCAAAACCTCCTACAACCTCCGTTTCTTTCAAAATAGTGGTTTCGCCCGTTTTTACATTGAATGACCGAACTGAACCCGGCTGATTCATACTACTATAACCAAATCGAACCTCGTTAGAACGATACTCAGGGTTTCCTCCCAAATACAAACTGTATGTAGGATCATCCATTTCGATACTCTTGCCTTCCATCGGATTCTTCCAGTCGCGAATTTGCAGGCGGGTAAGACCGTTGAACTTTTCTTCCAACACAAAGAAGTCTTGGAAAAACTCCATATCCTCCAGAAACACCTCCTCACGATGCCCAATAAATTCTTCCCAATTTTCCATTTGGGTTTGACCATCTTTGCAGCGCATGATTTTAAAATTGGTTGCACCGTCCTTATTGGTCAACACAAACCAGTTATCATTAAAACGTGTGGTGTTATACTCAACACCTCTAACGCGTGGAGCAAAAACCTCAAAATTGTCAGTCGGTTTATCCGCAGGCAAGATGCGGTACTCATCGGTCATGGTGGATGATGAATGAATCATGATATGCGAACGATCACGGGTTTTCCCTACAGAACAAACAAAGGTTTCATCCTCTTCTACAAAAACCTCTACATCATCAGTTGAACCAATTTCATGACGAAGAATTCGATTTGAACGAAGGGTTTCTGGGTCACGTACACTGTAAAACAAAGTCTGATTATCCGCCGCCCACACACTGTTACCCGTAGTTCCATGTATTACATCGGCGAGAATCTCACCCGTGTTCAAGTCCTTTACATATATGGTATAAATTCTCCGACTCACCGTATCCACCGCAAAAGCTACTTTTTGATTATCCGGACTCACCGACAATCCACCTAGCTGATAATAATCGTAGCCTTCTGCCATTTGATTCACATCGAAGAGAATTTCCTCCGGCGCACCTTCTTTATCAGCTCTGCGGCAATAAATAGGATATTCTTTATCCTTTTCATATCGGGTAAAATACCAGTAGCCATCCAAGCGGTAGGGCACCGACTCATCATCTTCCTTAATTCTACCACGAATTTCCTTGAAAAGAGAATCTTGAAGCGCTTCCGTTTCTTTCATTACGTGTTCGCGGTAGGCATTTTCCTCTTCTAAATAAGCAATCACCTCTGGGTTTTCGCGCTCATTAAGCCAATAGTAATGATCAATGCGTTGGTCATTATGTATTTCTAATACCTTAGAAATCTTTTTTGCACGTGGTTCTTTTACTGTGTTTTCCTTTTCCATATTATTACAAGATGTTACGAGCAAAGTCAACGAAATTGCCGCAAAAGTAAAATGCTTCATAGCTTTTTGTCATTAAAGGCACAATATTACAAACAACTTAGGTCTAAAAAACAGCTAAATAAAAAACAACCCCGATTTTTTTAATGTTAATAAAGTATCTAATAGGTCTCAATAGCCTACATTTGCTTTTGATATATTAAACATTTTAAAACC
>JBHYFA010000041.1:7438-17983 GCA_051859825.1 Schleiferiaceae bacterium | reverse complement strand
ACTGCCCATGCGCCATCCTCAATCAAGAAATGAAGCTATGCTTCCGTCGGGAAGTTTCCAAAACAAATCAGTAGTCATTACCGGCGGTGCAACAGGTTTAGGCTTTTCTATGGCGCGTATGCTCCTGGAACTGGGAGCCACGGTGTGCTTGATGAGTAGAAAAAAAGAGTCTTTAGAAACCGCTCGCGCTTCTTTACTCTCTGAGCATAAAAATGGCGAGGTGCATATTCATACGGCGGATGTTCGTTCTGTAGAAGAAGTGGCTGCAGCTTTGGACTTTTTTATCGAAAAAACCGGAAGTATCGATGCATTGATAAACAACGCTGCGGGGAATTTCATTTCGCCTACCGAGGCATTAAGTCATAATGCTTTCGATACGGTAATAGACATCGTTCTCAAAGGAACAAAAAACTGCACCCTAGAATTAGGTAAGCGATGGATAGCTGAGGGTAAAGGTGAAAAAGTTGTGCTCAACATCGTAACCACCTACGCCACCACGGGCTCTGCATTCGTAGTTCCTTCGGCAATGGCTAAGGCTGGTGTGCAAGCAATGACTCGCAGTTTGGCGGTAGAATGGGCAAAGTACGGCATTCGTCATGTTGCAGTTGCCCCTGGCCCCTTCCCTACCGAAGGCGCTTGGGAAAGATTATTCCCCGGAGGCCTTGATAAAAAGCTGAATGTTGTGGAGGAAATTCCGTTGAAAAGACCGGGTAATCACCGCGAATTAGCCAACCTCGTTTCCTACCTCCTCAGCGACTTCGCAGCTTACATCAATGGCGAAGTAATCACCATCGACGGTGGCGAATGGTTGCTAGGCGCTGGCGAAATGAACTTCCTATTGCAACTCACCCGAGAAGATTGGATGGCTTTGGCAAAATTTAAAAAATAATGCGACACCTTGTTTTTGCTTCCATCATCATCGGAATGATGGGCTGCACTGCCGAGAAAATAGAATTCGAAATTTATGGCCATCGAGGCTGGAGAGGAATGTATCCAGAAAATTCCATTGAAGGTTTTTTGGCAGCCGCAAACGCCGGAGTCACCCGCTTTGAGATGGATGTAGTTATCTCAGGTGACGGACTAGTTGTAGTTTCACACGAGCCTTGGCTATCCAGCAGTATTTGCTCCGACCCCAATCGCAACATCATTTACGAATCTACCGAACAAGCCTACAACATGTTTCAGATGCGCTACTCGGAGATACGTAGGGCGGTATGCGGCATGCTTCCTCACCCCGATTTTCCCGATCAAAAAAAGATAGCAACCCGCAAACCTTTGCTCTCTGAAGTACTAGATACCCTAGAAAAAATCAAACCCGACGGCGAAGAATATTTTTATGCCATTGAAATAAAATCCACACCACAGACCGACAACCGCTTTCATCCTGTACCCCAGGTTTTTGCCGATAATGTATTGGGAATAGTCAAACTCAACCGCGTAGAAAATCGCACCTATATCCAAAGCTTCGATAATCGTGTGCTCATTTATCTACGAGAATTCTTCCCCGAAATCCCTTTGATTCTTTTGGTTGATGAAGGTGAAAGCGTAGATGAAAAATGGGTTGATCTAGGATTTACTCCAGAAATTATTGCACCGCACTATAGTATTGTTTACGAAGAAATGGTAAAGGAAGCTCAAGACGCTGGCGCTCGAGTTATCCCGTGGACGGTAAACGACATTCACGAAGCGGAGAGACTTCGCAATTATGGTGTAGATGGATTGATTACCGATTTTCCTAATCAATACCTTCTTCCGCCAACATCCGATTAACCCGCTCTAAACCAATTTGTGCCGGCTTATAATCAGGAAACATGCCCAAGCAGCTTTGGTAATCTTTACGTGCATTGAGTACATCACCACGCATTTCGTAGGCAAAAGCTCGACCGTAGAGCGCCTTCACTCCCATTTCACGAAGCTCCAACGCCTTATTAAAATTGTCGATAGCTAAATCGTAATTTTTCAAAGAAATATGAATAAACCCAATGTTGAAATACACTTCATCATTGCGTGGATTCAATTGCAATGATTTCTCGTACGCCTCTAAAGCGCTGTTGTATTCATCAATATAGGTGTACGACAAACCGATTTTATGGTACAAGTCGGCACGATTAGGCGCCAGCTCCAAAGCATTTTTAAAATACTGAATCGCCATAGGGTCTTGTTTGTGCGCCAACATCACCCCCATCATATCCAGAGCCTCAATATAATTACCATCTTTTAAGTCGATAGCGCGTTGAAAATATTGCATTGCTAAGGTGGTATCTGCATACAAGTCGCGAACAATCACACCCTTCATGAAAATGGCATTGGCACGCTGGGGCTCCAAATTAAGAACCTCATTTATCAATTTCAAAGCTGCTTCAAAATCCCCAACAGCAATATACAATTCGGTCATACGCATCCTGCACTCTACATCATCAGAAAACAAGGATGCGCATTTTTCCCACATATCGCGAGAAGTTCGGGTTTTATTAAGCACATAGTACACCTCACCCCTGCTCAATAGCACATCTGCACGGGAAGAGTCGAGAAAGAAAGCCGCGTCAACATCCGCTTTTGCATAAGACGGATTGGGAACTTCCATATATAATTCGGCACGCTTAAGAAGAACATCGATGTTATTCGGGCGCTCTAAATTTAAGGTGGATAAAGAATCTATTTTCCGCTGTAAATCTGCCAAACGAGCATCAGAATCCTTTAGAGTAGCCGTTTCTTCCGTTTTTTTTGGACTGATATTTTCGCTATTCGTACATGCAAAAGCGAGTGAAAAAATTAGAATTCCTACGAACTTAATACGCATTGTATCGAGAAAATTATTTTGTTTTGTAAAAGTTAGGGCAAAGATAATGGTGGAATAATGAGAAAACCTTAAGCAAAATTAATTTGCATAGATTTATGGATAGAATTAGTTTCGACCACTTTTATACAGAGTTTATCTTTTCAAATTAAGAACGCACTTTCTAATTTATGATACGCTACATATTTTTTTTCTTAGCTGTGTTGGGTTGGGCCAATAGCTATGCACAGGTTGACCCTTCAGCAGAGGAAAAAGCGAGTGCTTCTGACACTTCGAGATTTATGGAAGCTATTCCTCAAGCCTTTAGTGAAGTGCCTCACTTTACTTTCGGACGTGGTATTGGAATCCATCCGGCGGACTCCTCATTTTCGTTTAACCTACGCTTCCGCATGCAAAACCGTGCAGGGGTGCTTTTTAATGAGGCTGCCGATACGGAAATTGAAGCTCGCGTACGCAGACTTCGACTGAGGTTTGACGGCTTTGTATTTAACCCGCGATTCTATTACGTAATCCAACTTTCCTTTTCGCGAGGAGATATGGATTGGGAAAATACCGAGTTTGCAAATGTGCTCCGCGACGCAATGTTTTTCTATAGGGCAAACGACAAACTCCAATTTGGATTTGGGCAAACTAAGCTCCCCGGCAACAGGCAAAGGGTGATTTCCTCCGGTGACCTTCAATTTGTCGACCGAAGTATTGTCAATGCCGAATTTAATGTTGACCGAGATTTTGGAGCTCAGGTAGCCTACACCGAGCGACTTTTCAGTAATTTCCACACCGTATTGCGTGGAGCCATTACCTCAGGAGAAGGCCGAAACATCATCTCCACTTCTAAAGGTCTCGCATACACCGGGAGAATTGAACTGCTACCTTTTGGTCTCTTTGAAAAGTTTGGAGACTACTTCGAAGGCGATCTCATTAGGGAAAAAAAACCAAAATTATCAGCAGGTTTTACTTTTAGTCAAAATAACCAAACCCTGCGAACTGGGGGACAAATAGGTCAAGCCCTTTTTGAACCACGAGATATGAATACGCTTTCTTCAGACTGGTTATTGAAATACCGAGGTTTTGCTTTAGCCATAGAATATATGTATCGAACAAGTGAAGATCCCATCACGCAAAACCTCCTCGGCGAAGTGCGCTATGTTTACACCGGCTTTGGGCAAAACTACCAAGCTAGCTATTTTTGGCCAAATAATTACGAACTTGCCGTGCGCTATAGCCACATGAACCCATCGTCGCAAATACAACAATTTGAACGAGACATTCAACAATACACCATTGGCGTAAGTAAGTACTTAAAAGGGCATCGACTAAAACTTCAAAGCGACATCACCTTCGAACAAAGGAAGTCAGACTTGGGACTTCTACCTCCAGGTAACTCATGGATGATTCGTTTTCAAATAGAGCTAGGTATTTAATAAGCTTTCATTAAGAACGGAAAAAGAGTCAAGTATTAGAAAAAAATCTCCGCGTATTGTTTCTTTGCGCACCCTTTTGTGAAACATCACAAATATTTAGAGACGAATATTCAAAAAATCATCAACATGACTAGAGTAACAATCGCTAAAGGCGACGGTATCGGACCTGAAATTATGGACGCCACCATCGCTATTCTCAAGGCAGCACAAGCTCCCATAGAATTTGACGAAATCAAAATTGGCAAAGAAGAGTACGAATCTGGCTTTACCTCAGGAATTCGCCCAGAAGCTTGGAAAACCATCGCGCAAAACAAAATATTCCTCAAAGCTCCCATCACCACCCCTCAAGGTGGTGGCTACAAAAGCTTGAATGTTACCCTAAGAAAAACCCTCGGACTTTACTCCAACGTACGCCCCTGTCGTGGTTTCCACCCATTCGTGAAAACCCTGCACCCCGACATGGATTTGGTGATCATTCGTGAAAACGAAGAAGACCTCTACGCTGGTATCGAGCACCAGCAAACACCTGAGGTTACCCAGTGTTTGAAACTCATCAGCCGTCCGGGTTGTGAGAAAATCATCCGCTACGCCTTCGAATACGCCCGTGCAAATAACCGTAAAAAGGTGACTTGCTTCTCTAAAGACAACATAATGAAGATCACCGACGGGATGTTCCATAAAATTTTCGACGAGATTGCTCCCGAATATCCAGATATTCAAAACGACCATTACATCGTTGACATCGGAGCAGCCCGAATTGCCGACACCCCCGAGCGCTTCGACGTTGTTGTGATGCCAAACTTGTATGGCGACATTATTTCGGATATCACCGGACAAATCTCCGGATCAGTAGGTCTTGCCGGCTCAAGCAACATTGGTATGAACTACGCCATGTTTGAAGCCATTCACGGATCTGCACCCGATATCGCCGGTCAGAATATCGCTAACCCAAGTGGCCTTATTCAAGGAGCCGTTTTGATGTTGCAACACCTAGGTATGGGCGATGTTGCAGAAAATATTCAAAATGCGCTTTACGTAACCATTGAAAATGGAATTCACACCGCCGACATTTACAATGAAGCCCATTCAAAAGTAAAAGCCGGAACCAAAGAATTTGCCGAAGCCGTTATTTCCAACCTCGGTAAAAAACCTCAACACTTCCCCGAAGCTAAATTGGCCGGTGGAAAAGCCCTCGTTATCCCTGAACCACAACGCAAACCCGAACAAAAACGCGAGCTTATGGGCGTTGACGTATTTGTGTACTGGCCAGGAAAAGATCCCAACGAAATTGGCGACAAGCTCCGCGATCTAGCTCCTGAAGACCTAGCGCTCAGCATGATTACCAACAGAGGCATCAAAGTATATCCCGACGGATTTGATGAAACCTTCTGTACCGACCACTGGCGCTGCCGCTTTAAGAGCGAAACCCCTATCAGTTTTGATCAAATAATCGACCTTCTTCAACGTTGCAATAGCCAAAATGTTGATGTGATTAAAACCGAGCATTTGTATTATTTTGATGGGGTGGCAGGGTTTTCAATGGGCCAAGGTCAGTAATTAGAGTCTGTCCATAAAATGCAAGTGGCTGCTCTTAAACTTTCTAGACAGACACTTTTTAATTCAAAAGACATACGGCAAAGGCTGTATGTCTTTTTTTTTGCTTTAACATTATTTACCGAAGTACATTTGCCAAATTACATTTTTAAGTATGCCTTTAGATTTACTAATTGAAAATCTCACGAATCCTGCATTATTGCTTTTTCTCTTGGGTATTCTTGCCGTACAAGTGAAAAGTGACCTAGCTATTCCTGAGAACTCTTCAAAGTTTATTTCCTTGTATCTGCTTTTTGCCATTGGTTTTAAGGGCGGACACGAGCTGGCGCACAGCAGTATCACCGGTGAAGTAATTGCCACCATTGGTTACGCTATTCTCGCGGCTTCGTTAGTTCCAGTGCTTGTATTTTATGTAGTAAAGAAAAAATTCAGCATTGCCAATGCAGCAGCCATTGCGGCGGCATACGGTTCCGTGAGCGCAGTAACTTTTGTAACGGCCATCACTTATTTGGAAAGGCAGAACTTGGAATTTGGCGGGCACATGGTAGCAGTATTGGCCTTGATGGAAGCACCGGCTATCGTGGTGGGCGTTTTGCTCCTGCGCAAATACGATCGCGGAGAAATGGCCATGCCTTTCCAAAAAGTACTGCATCATGCAGTAACCAATGGCAGCGTTTTTCTCATACTCGGAAGTTTGATAATTGGTTATCTCGCCAACGACGCCCAAGCCGACGAAATTAAACCCTTTACCACAGACATATTCAAAGGTTTTCTCGCCATTTTCTTGCTTGATATGGGCATAAACAGCGGCAAACGTCTGGGAGATTTCTTTCGTAAAGGGAAAATTGCCACCTTCTACGCCATACTTATACCCATCATTAATGGATCCTTTACCGCTTTGGTGTCTCACGCTTTTTGCAGTTCCATTGGTGATCGGTTTATGTTGTCAATACTGGTGGCCAGTGCCTCCTACATTGCTGTTCCCGCCGCAATGAAAATGGCCGCCCCGAAAGCAAATCCCGGCATTTACATCCCAATGGCTCTTGCCATTACTTTTCCAGTGAATATTACCCTTGGAATGCCACTTTACTTTTACTTAGCCGGCCTTTAAACCCTAATCCTTGATCCACGTGAATTGGCGAATCCCCATAGCTCTCCTTGCCCTACTCGGATTCCTTGTCGCACTATGGATATACCCCATCCCAAGCTTTGCTGATGCCCTGCGCGGATTTGCCACTGCCACATCAATGCTCAACGGCGGGGAGTTTAACCACCTCAGCTTCGTCAATCCCCACCGCCCAGATGAACTGCTTTCGGTATTCGTGGCATGGTGGACACCCGGACAATATCTCGCCCCACTAATGTTTTACCCCTTTATTTCCAACTGGATATTGGCACAAAAAATTACCCTGAGCATCTGCTTGTTAGTAGGTGTATATGGCTGGGTGAAATTATGGAAAGCGCATTTCCCTCAGGTGCATTGGAGTTGGCTACTACTTCTACTCGTGCTCAATCGCAACTTTTATTGGCACACCTTATTATACATGGGCGGCGATGTTTTGCTATTCAGCATATTGCCCTACTTTTTTCATCATGCATTAAAAGGCAAAAACTTCCATTGGTTTCTACCACTTTGGCTGGTGGTGGGTTTTACTGCCAAAGCCGCCTTCATCGTGTTTTCCATTCCGGTGGTTATTTGGCGATACAGAAATAAACTCTTCAAAATATCGAGCTTTATCGAAGTCCTTCCCACCGCAGCAGTTGGTATTGCGTTGTGGTTCTTTTTCTTGCAAATGGGCGACACCCCAACATCGAATATCGATACGGAGGGATACGGAAACCTTCCTCATCGCAATTGGAATGGCTGGCTATACGCCTTTTCTGCACCCGTTGCCAGTCCGTTCTGGCTATGGTCTGGCATGGAAAGTTTGTGGAAAGCTGGTAAAATCCCCGAGTATTTGCTCTACGCAATTTTTGGTTCCCTCGCCATCATTTCGATAGTGATGAGTTTTCCAAAAAACACCAAACACGCCTACCGCACATTGGCTTTTTTGGTATTCATTTTCGTGGGGAGTTTTTTTGCACTCCAACAAATGCGCTGGGCAGCCATTTCCTTTGAAGCAAGACATTTTTATCCCATCGGACTCCTAATGCTTCCCATCTTTTTAGAAAAATTACCCAAAGCCATTCTCCCGCTCATCTTCATAGTTTCACTTGCCGATGTAGCGCGTTACCCGAGTTTAAAGAAAAAAATCAACGCTGAGCACTGCGAAAGCAACGGACTGTTCCTTCCCTACTGCGCGAAGGTCGAAATTCCCAAAACGGCCATTATAATAACCGATGTTTGGGATGCCCTTCCTGGTTTTCCCCACACCCACAAAGTTGCCATAGAACCCCTACCAGAGTCCAAATCTTTTCGGGTGCTTACGGGCATCGAACAAGAGCAAAGCATCGAATTTGAGCAATTCGGAATATCCGCCAAACCAAAAATTGGTGTTTTTTTCAAACTTAATGAAACAGAAGTGCAGGATTTAAACCTCGATGATATTATATTTATCCCAACAAAATAAACGAATCGATATGAACCGAAACCTTCTACCCTTTCTCATTATTTTCTTTTGTGTAACCTCCCTCAAAGCCCAGTTGGGTTTAAGTGTTAAGGGCGGGGTAAATTTTGCCAATATTAATCAAACTTCTTTTTACAATCAACCCAATTTCAATGGAGTTTGGGGAGTAGCTTACGGCTTTGGCCTCGAGAAAGATTTACTGAAAAATCTGAACATTCAAGGTGAATTTTTATTCTCTTCTCACGGCTTTCAGTTTGATGAGAGCACGAGTGATTTTATCTTCACAGGAAAAACTCAATACTCCTACATTCAAATTCCTGTTCTACTAAAATATCACTTATCCTTCAATAACCTTAGAATAAACCTTTTCTCCGGCCCTCATTTTTGTTTGGGATTTGGCTATGTCAAACAAGTTAATCAAATTGGTCCATTAATAACCGAAGAGGAAGCTCTCTTCATGTCATCGAGCCTTCGGGGTTATGACCTTGGTCTTACTTCTGGAATTGGTCTTGACTACCTCTTTGAAAAAGGCAAATTACATATCGAAGGTCGCTATCAAGGAGGTATGATTGACATCGCTCGTGATGAAAATATCCAAATACGCAACCGCAACTTTCAGTTTCTGATCGGTTATACTTTTTACCTGGATAGCGAAGATTAATCGCAAAAAAAAGCCGCGATAAATCGCGGCTTTGGGTTTTATGAATGCGGTGAATCGCGTTCCTACCTAGTTGAATAGGTTCATGGCGTCGAGAACATCTTTTACTTCGCGAACGGCTTTTTCGGATTGACGAAGTAATTCTTTCTCGTCGTCGTTCAATTGAAGTTCGATGATTTCCTCTACACCTTCTCTACCCAATTTCACGGGTACGCCAAGGTAAAGATCTTTGATTCCGTATTCGCCTTGTAGCCATACACAGCAAGGGAAAATGCGCTTTTGATTGCGAACGATGGCCTCTACCATTTGCGCAGCGGCGGCACCGGGAGCGTACCATGCAGAAGTACCTAGAAGCTTCACGATTTCGCCTCCACCCACTTTCGTGCGCTCGATGATGGCGTCTAATTTATCCGCATCGATGAGTTCGGTTACCGGAATACCACTTACAGTAGTGTAGCGAGGTAGTGGAACCATAGTATCACCATGTCCACCCATCAATACCGCTTGAATATCTTTCGGTGAGCAGTTGAGCTCAGTAGCCAAGAAAGCCTTGTAACGCGCGGTATCTAAAATACCCGCCATACCAAATACACGATGAGAGTCAACCTTAGCCGTCAAAAAGGCACAGTAAGTCATCACGTCGAGCGGATTAGAAACGATGATGAAAATCGCGTTCGGACTGTAGCGAATGGCGTTTTCTGTTACACTCTTCACGATACCGGCGTTGGTAGCGATCAGGTCGTCGCGAGACATACCCGGCTTACGAGGCAATCCACTGGTAATCACCACTACATCAGAATCTTTGGTAGCTTCATAATCGTTGGTAGAACCAATGATGCGCGAATCGTAATTGTTGATAGGAGCAGTTTGCCACAAATCAAGCGCCTTACCTTCGGCAAATCCTTCCTTGATGTCGAGGAGAACTACTTGCTCAGCTAACTCGTGATGTGCGCAGTATTCGGCACAAGTGGCACCCACATTACCGGCACCAATAACAGAAATTTTCATAGAAATTATTGAATTAAATTTTTGGCTTCACTCAAGTGAAACACATTAAATTGGATTACAAAAAAAGCGGTGCAAATGTAAGCTTTAACAAACGTGAAAATCAACATTCGACAGAGAATTATAGTATTGTTAAAACTTCACTTTACCTTTGGGGCAAAATTTTCAGCACCTTGGCACAAAAGACCATCATTGTATCGGTAACCAACGATCTTAGCACCGACCAGCGCGTACACAAGTCATGCATGGAATTGATCCATCTGGGCTTCACACCTTTGCTGGTAGGACGCAAATTACCCGAGAGTTTACCAATTGAAAGGCCCTATCCTACCCACCGAATGCGTCTTTTCTTTCGCCGAAAATTTTGGTTCTACGCCGAATACCAAATTCGCTTGTTTTTCTTTCTGCTCTTCAAAAAATCACACGGGCTGCTAGCCAACGACCTCGATACGCTTTTACCCAATTTTCTCATTTCAAAAATCAAATCCATTCCCATCATTTACGACAGTCACGAATACTACTGTTATACACCCGAGTTGATTC
>JBHYFA010000041.1:0-7428 GCA_051859825.1 Schleiferiaceae bacterium | reverse complement strand
AAGTTTGGATGAGCGTAGAAAAATGGATTTTCCCCAAGCTGAAAACCATCATCACCGTAAACAAAGCCATTGCGTGGCTATACAATGATGCCTACGGAAAAAACCTCTACGTGGTGCGCAACATCAGTCCTTTTCCGGTAAACATCCCCGTCACCACCCGCAAAGATTGGAACATCCCTGAAGACGCCTTTATTTTCATCAATCAAGGAAGCGGAATAAACATCGACCGCGGAATGGAGGAAATGCTCGAAGCCTTGCCGCACCTGCCGAAAGAGGCTCACCTACTCATCGTGGGCAGAGGCGATGTTTTGCCCGTACTCAAAAAGCGCGTTGAGAACGATGCGGATTTAGCAGATCGAGTTCATTTCATTTCCCCTCAACCCTACGCCACCTTGCTCAGCATAACGCGCTTAGCCGATTGTGGTTTGAGTTTAGACAAAACCGACAATCCCAATTACAAATTTAGTTTGCCCAACAAACTCTTCGACTACATCCATTCGGGCATTCCCGTATTAGGTTCGCAGGTGATAGAAGTAAAATCCATTATTCAAAAAGATAAAATTGGCGAAGTTATAGAAAACCACCAACCCGAAGAGATAGCCCGCGCGGCAAAAATCATTATGACCAAAGGGAAAAGTCATTATCGAGAGGCGCTACAAGCTTCCGCCAAGATTCATACTTGGGAGAAGGAGCAGGAGAGACTGAGGAGAGCCTTGGAGGATGGATTTAGGACGAGGTGATGAGGATTTAATGATATGGTTGTTAAGGCAGAGGGCAGAGAGCGGAGGGCGGAGGGCAGAGGGTTGCTCTGTGGTTTGACCAATGCTTTCGTGGGCGTTGAAGCCTCGTGGGTTAAAGCATGGTGCGCTATCGCGCGCATGGGTGCTTGCTTCGCTGCGCGGCATGGAGGGCTGCGCCCGCATGGAGGCGCTTTGCAGGCAGAGGGCAATCCCTGCTACCGAGCTACCCCGCACCCCACAACCAGACAACATTCCCAATCTACCAAACGACCGCCTCGCAGAAAGCGCCCAGACAACAGACAACAGACACCAGACAAAAGAGCTCGTTTCTAGATTTAGATCGGTCGGTTGTCGGGCGTCGGTTGTCTGGGCGTGGTCGTGGTTTTTGAGGCTTTCGTGGGCGTGGAGGCTTCTGTGCGGCCGAAGGCCATCTGTGCGCGCGACGGCGCATCTGTGCTCGCGAAGCGAAACCCCGCCTTAAACAAACTCCTTAGTGTTGGTGTTAACATCAAAAATTCTATCCCATGAAACTTTTATCCATCCCTTTCGTGGCCCTTTTTATTTGGGCGTGTTCAGAATCAAACACTGTTAATCCTAACCTTAAAGCAGAAAACACCATGAGTGCAACAACTAGTCAAGCCAAATCATTCCACGATTTTGTAGTTACCGATATCGACGGAAATGACTTCGATTTATCGCAATTAAAAGGTAAGCGTGTTTTGGTGGTGAATGTTGCCTCCAAATGCGGGTTTACCTCTCAGTATAAAGATTTGCAAGAACTCTACGAGCAATATGGTGGCGATAATTTCACCATCATTGGTTTTCCCGCCAATAACTTTATGGGGCAAGAACCCGGTGACGAAGAAGAGATCAAATCCTTCTGTCAGCGCAATTACGGCGTTAGCTTCCCCATGATGAGTAAAATAAGCGTAAAAGGTAAAGACATACACCCTGTATATCAGTGGTTGACCAGCAGAGAGCTGAACAACTCCGCAGACTATTCTGTAAAGTGGAACTTCCACAAATTTTTGATTGATGAGAACGGGCAGATTGTTACTGATTATGGATCGAGGACGTCGCCTATATCTAAAGAAATCGTTTCCTTTGCATCAGGAGAATAGTGGTTGTCTATAAAGCCCAATAGCTTCGTTACTCTTAATTGAAAATCTGGTCATTTACTTCAGTAAAATCCCATATTTTCAATTGAGAAAGCCTCGCTCTTGGACTTTCTAGAGCAACCACTAGAATATATTAGTTGTAAGCAGAAGTTATGGAAATAGCCAATAGCTTCGTTACGCTCAATTGAAAAAATTTCATGAATCAGAAAGTAGATATTTTAGCCATCGGGGCGCATCCTGATGATGTAGAATTGGGGTGTGGTGGTGCCTTGGCCAAGTTTAAAGCTCAGGGAAAAACCACTGCCATTCTCGATCTCACTCGGGGTGAATTAGGAACCAGAGGCAGCGCTAAATTGCGCAAGCAGGAGGCAGATAAGGCCGCAGAAATTTTGGGTGTTTCGCACAGGGCACAGGCAAATTTGCGTGATGGCTTTATTCGCAATGATGAAGAATCGCAGTTGGCGGTTATTTCGTTTATTCGCTTATTCAAGCCCGATATTTTACTCATCAACGCGCCCAACGATAGGCATCCCGATCATCCGAACGCGGCAGCCTTAGCCAAGGACGCGGCGTTTAAAGCCGGATTGCGACGCATCACCACGCATTTTAATGGTGAAGAGCAAGAGCCACATCGTCCAAGGCTCGTCTTCCATTACGTTCAATTCTGGAATATCCAGCCGGATATCATCATGGATATTAGTGGTTTTTTAGAGCAGAAGATAGAATCGGTGCGCGCGTATGGCAGCCAGTTTTACCAGCCGGGGAGCACTGAGCCTTCCACGGCCATTTCCTCGCAAAACTTTTGGGAAAGTGTCTCGTATCGCGCCAAAGACATGGGACGTTTGATTTATCGAGATGCTGGTGAAGCTTTTCTTAGTGCACAACCGCTTGGCTGTGAAAGTTTGGGTGATTTGCTTTGATGGTCAATCAGAGTATTAGCGAACACACGAAAATGTTGCTGCTTGGAGGTTGCTTCATATAGTTCGAACTACGATTCCAAGACTTTCATAAAGTAAAACTATGATGCTAACTTTGTGAATACGTTAAAACGAAGCTCAATAGCTATTAGACAAAGGTGCACAAAGAAATGAGGCATAAAGCTTTAACCTTTGTGAAACTCTGTGCCTCCTTTGAGAACTTTGTGTAATAACTGAAAGGCTATTACACAAATACCACGAAGAACCCACAAAGGTGCACAAAGACTAGCAATGTGTAATATACTTTAGTTTGTGTAACAATTCAAAAAAGTGAAATGAAAAAGACTCGAACCACACGAAGATTATCTTCAAAAGGTGAGTAATAACTCGACGTCTAGATTTTTTTTTACTAATTAGGAATCGAATTCCTAGATTTACATAAAATGCAAAACCATTTCACACAAAAGCACTAGATAATGGCTGTCTATAAAGTCCGCTCAATCCTCTCCGCTACCTTCTCTGCATCAAAGCCTAAACGTTCAAAAAGCGCGTCCATATTGCCGTGTGGAACGAACGCATCGGGTAGGGCAATAACGGAATGTTCGGGATATCGGGAGGAGTGATGATGCAAACGGCGCAGCATGTACTCGGCAGGCCCACCGCTTTCCGGACAGTCTTGAAAAAACACCAATCGCTGATAGGCGTGCAACTGCGGCCAATCTTCTCCCGGTCGCTCAACACACACTACATCCCACTCGCCACTGAGATGGGCTAGCACCTCACGCACCCACTCTCCCAAAGCACCAAAGTAAACCAAAGCTCGGGAATTGCCACCCCGATGCTCAAAATACAGCGGCTCAATACTGCCATCACGGGGATAACGAATAACGGTAGGCCCGGTAATTTGTCCGAGAAGCTCATCTACAAACATTCCCGCGCGTTCGGGGGTGGAGGGCGCATATACCTGCACTCCGGGAACGGATAGCAAAACCGGCCAGTCAAAAACCCCATGATGAGTAGGGCCGTCTTCACCTACCAACCCCGCACGATCTATGAGAAAAAGTACGGGCAATTGCGCAATGGCTATATCGTGGATAAACTGATCAACCGCCCGCTGAAAAAACGTGCTGTAGATATGACACACCGGCACTTTCCCCGCCTTCACCAATCCCGCACAAAAGGCCACGGCGTGCTGCTCAGCAATACCAACATCCACTACCCTATCGGGAAAATCACGCTCCAAAGCTCGCCAGCCTGCGCCACTCAACATGGCCGGAGAAACCAACACAATACGCTCGTCATGCTCCATCTTGGCGCGCAATTTTTGCTCAATACTGAAAGCAAAGCTGTGTGGGGATAGCTGGGGTATTTCCTTAACTACAGGCGTCTGCGTTTTACAATGCAATAACACCGGTTTATCGCCCGGCAATTGTTCTAAAGCTTGTAAAACATCCTCCACCGAATGGCCGTCAAGCGCTCCTTGGTATTGCAAACCAAAGGTATTTGCCAGCTCCCGATACGTCTGATTCGCATGAAGCGCCCCGCGAGTAGCGTCAATGCTGTGGGAATTGTCATTGAGCACGATGATGACCGGAAGCTGCTGTTCGCCAATGAAATTGAGCGCCTCCATTGCCACTCCGGCAGTCATTGCGCCATCGCCAATAACCACGGCATACCGGCGTGAGGAAACTCCCGATAAGCGATCGGCGTAGGCCACTCCGGCCATGGCGCTCAAACTGGTACTGGAATGCCCGGTAACAAACATATCGTACACACTCTCCGCAGGCAAAAGAAACCCTGAAGGCCCGTCTATCTGTCGAAGTCGGTTCATTTGATCAGCTCTACCGGTGATCACCTTATGCGCGTAGGCTTGATGACCTACATCGAACACCAAATGATCCTCGGGCGTATTCAGCCAGTAATGTAGGGCAACGGCAATTTCCACCACACCGAGTGATGCGGTGCGGTGAGCGGGCTTATCTACGGGAATCATGCCCACAAAAAGGCGAAGTTCCCGCGCCAACTCACTCAGTTGGTCACGGGAAACTTCTCGTAAATCGTTGGGAAAATCTATCGTTTTTCCGTTGAAGACAAATTTGCCTGTATGCTGCATGTTTTTACCAAATAAGCGCGCGCTCTTCTTCCGTAATTACCAAAGGATCTTGAGGCGTACAACCAAAAGCTTCGGCAAATTCGGGAAGCATACTCACGGTGGCATTTACGCGATACTGAGCCGGTGAGTGCGGATCGGTGAGTACTTGCTTGCGGAGATAAGCATCGGTAGCGTGGCTTTGCCAAACTTTTGCCCAGCCCATAAAGAGGCGCTGCTCGGGCGTAAATCCGTCGATGGTGCGGGCACCGGTGCGCTCAATGTGCTTTTGGTAGGCGTGGAAAGCCAAGGTCAAACCACCGATATCGGCGATGTTCTCTCCCTGAGTGAGTTCGCCATCTACAAAATATCCGTCGATGGGCTCAAGACGACCATAAAAATCGATTACGCGCTGGGCACGCTCGGAGAAGCGAAGGCTATCCTCCTCCGTCCACCAGCCGGTAAGGTTCCCGAAAGCGTTGTATTTACGTCCTTGATCGTCGAAACCGTGGGTAAATTCGTGACCGATAACTCCACCTATTCCGCCGTAATTCACCGCGTCATCCGCAGTAGGATCAAAGAAGGGCGGTTGAAGAATTCCGGCGGGGAATACTATCTCGTTAAATGAAGGACTGTAGTACGCATTCACGATGTGTGCCCCCATAAACCACTCGGTTTTGTCCACCGGCTTGCCCAAGCGACCGAGTCTTTCGGCAAACTGCCAGGCATTGATTCGGCGGCGGTTTCCAAGCAAATCGTTGGGCGCAATTTCGATGGCGGAAAAATCAGTCCAATTATCAGGATAGCCGATTTTATACTTAAAGGCGTTGAGTTTTTCGATGGCCAATTCTTTGGTGCGATCGCTCATCCAAGCATTTTCTTCGATGCGCTCGCGATATACGGAGCGGATGTCTTCCACCATTTTCTCTACACGAGAGCGACTCTCCGGACTAAAGTAGGTCTCGGCAAAAAGGCGACCCAGCGTTTCCGAAAAACCGCCATTGAGCTTGTCGATGGAGCGCTTCCAACGAGGCTTCATTTCCTTGGTTCCCGATAAATACACGCCATAAAAATCGAAGTGGCGCTGCACCCATTCGGAAGGTAAGTAATCAGAATACTGATTGATGGTTTGCCAGGTAAAATAGTTGCGCCAAACGTCTATGGAAACGTTATTGAGCAAAGTTTCCAGTCCGGTTAAATACTTAGGCTGACGCACAATTACGCTATCCACGCTTACACCCAAATCCTTAAAACTCTCTTCCCAAGCAAAAATGGGCATCAAAGCCGACAGTTCACTGATTGTCATTTTATTGTAGGTAAACTCAGGCTTACGTTGATCTACTCTACTCATGTGGAAACCGGCAATGGCTTTTTCCAAATCGTAGGTTTCTTTGGCAAATTTCGCCGCCTGGTCTTCTTTGCCAAGCATCGTAAACACATCCGTAAGCAGCTGGATATAAGCCGCCTGAATTTCTAGCGAAGCTTCGTCATCTTTAAAGTAATAATCGCGATCGGGAAGCCCTAAACCCGATTGAGAAATGTAAAGAGCATAGGCTTCTGAGTTTTTACTATCGGTACTCACGTACATTCCAAAAGGCTTGGCTAGCTGCTCTTTAACCGCAGTTTGCAAGTAATTCGCCAACTCAGCCTTACCCGTAATAGCGTTGATGGTTTCAAAAATGGAATTGAGTGGGGTAATTCCTAGGTCTTCCACAAGAATGGAGTCCATAGCGCTGATATAAAAGTCACGCAACTGCTGCTTCCAATCGCCATTTTGCAAGGCATCGCCAGCGGGCATACCTTCCAGCAAATCTCTCAGTTTATTGTTGTTTTCTTCCACCAAGATAGGAAAACTCCCCCAACGAGCCTCGGTTGGAGGGATGGGGTTTTCTTGCATCCATCCGGCATTGGCAAACATAAAAAAATCTTCGCAAGGTGAATAGCTGCTGTCGATATGGCTAAGTTCAAAGCCCAGATGGCCTTCCATAACTTTTTCCACCTCACTGGTTTGACAAGCGGAAACAATCATTCCAGCTGCCAGAAGTCTTAGGGTATTCTTTATCATAATCACTTTTTTTGGTTTTCTCTTTTTAAAACGAATGCGCGTGAGCTTACATATTGCTCAACCACTTTTTTTGAAGCTTACGCCTTGCTTCTCCCGGGTTTTCCATGGGAGTAATGAGGTTTGGAGCATCCATACTTACTTCCTGAACCTCTGCACGTAAACGCACGGTTTTGAATTTTGTTCCTTTTTTATTGGGACGCAGCACCTCCACCTCAAAACTTTGACCTATTTCGGTAGTGGTAAAAAATTGAATAAGTGTGTTTTCCAGCTCACCAAACTCCATAGAACCACCATTGAGTTTCATAATTCGATCACCCACTCTATAATCCAGATCCAAAGCAACTGCATCTGCTCCTTCCATAGAAATCACCTGCAAGACATTTCGCTTTGTATCTCTATCAAAACCCGCTATTCCGAAAGATTTGGTTCCCATTTCACCTTTTTCTTCGAAAATGTAGCCCACCATATCCAAAAACTCCTTGTACGGTAGCGGTTGATT
>JBHYFA010000040.1:0-27096 GCA_051859825.1 Schleiferiaceae bacterium | reverse complement strand
GGTATAAACCATTTTCCGAAACTCCATTTCGTCTAACTCCTCATCACCATAAATATCCACCTTGTTGAACACCACGATAGCTGGAATGCGGTATGCCTCGCAAGTCACGAGAAAACGATCCATAAAACCGGTGCTCGTTGTCGGTTGTATCAAGCTAACAACCAATACTGCCTGATCGATATTCGCGGCTATTATATGCTTATGATGACTAAGATTAACCGATTTTCTTACGAGGTAATTGTGGCGCTCCTCAATAACTTCAATACGCCATTCGAGTCTTTCGTTTTGAGATACTTGAACACGATCACCCACAGCTACGGGGTTTGTTGACCGCAGACCTTTCATCCTAAACTTACCCGGCACCCGAGCAAGTACTATTTGGCCATCAGCGGATAGTCGAACTTCACATGAACTCCCGGTAGATTTTACTACTACTCCCTCCTGCTCCATATTAGATTGCTTCAAAGGCTTTTGAGGGAATCCAGCCAACATTGTTGTTTTTCAACTTAATCTTCACCCAGTCTTGATACTCTTCCAATACCTCGATAAAAACCCCTTCGTGAATAACAAACACGTCTTCCCCTTGATCGCTTGGAGCCGACTTTACCGGAATTTGAGCCACGAGGAGAACGCCCTCAACACGTTGGTCAAGTTGATTTCTACCAATTGCCGCCCCGAGACTCAACAAACTAATAATCAAGCCTAACAACATTCCCGAAAGTGACATGGTAAACGGAAGTCGATTGCTCATCAGCAAAATCCAGAAGAAAAGTGAAATGGCCATAAACAAAACGGCCAACCACGCCCAAGAGGAAACAGACAGAAAAATGATGGTCTTTTCCACTACTCTCTTAAACCACGGAGCAGGTACTTCTATAACCTTATCGCGAATTTGTGACTCCGCGATTTTCAAATTAAACAACACATCATGCTCATTGGGTTTAATCCGTTTGGCCCGATGATAATTTAAAATTGCCTTACCGTAGAGACCTTGTTTGTAATACGAATTTCCCAAATTGTAGTAGAGCCTGTAGCTAAAATACTTTTCATCAATTAGCTCGTTGTATAATTTTGCTGCTTCAGCAAATTCACCCTTTTTATACAACTCATTTGCTTCCTCGAGTTTAGCCACGGGTGACGCCACAAGCACACCGCTTATTAAGAACAAAAAAAGCAGAATTGAATACGGATAAAAGACTTTTGTTTTTACCATTGCTGCGCCTTTTTAATAATTTCCTCAACCTCATCGACCTTATTTTCAACCCCAAATCCTCCACTATATTGCTGCTCTTCAAGCGATGCCAAAAGATTCAACCAGCGTTCCGTAAAAGCCTCATCAAATTGCTCAAAGGATTTACTGCGAGCTAAGTCGCGAGAAAACTCCGATCGCGGCATTCCCAAGCGGGCTAGAAAATAAATCTCGAGAGCACGGTACAGGTCGTTATTCGCTGTGTTCGAATTGTTGCGCGCATTCTTGATGAGCTTATAGGCTTCTTCCTCAGCTTTTCGCAATCTAGAACCTCTGGCTAAACGTCGGGCAAACAACATGTTTCTCAATATCCAAACCAGAGGAAAAAGCAATACGAGACCAAAAAACACGACCCAATACCAAGTCTGAAGAATCAACGGGGTTCGTTGTTTTGAAAGCGAATGGGTATTCGTATTGATAAACATAATATCCGAACTAAGGATATCTATTTGTTCCTGACGAGAAACTGGAGGATTTACCCCCCTTCCACCGGCCACCACTTCACGACCCGGGTCTCCAGAAACTTCAATCTTTATTGGTTCAGAACGAATGCTTTTATAAGTCGTAGTTTTAGGATCGAAGTAATGAAACGTAATTGCCGGTATTTGAAATTCACCGGCGTATCTGGGAATCAATACGTATTCTGCCGACTTTGTTCCTCGAACAGTAGTTCCTTCAACTTTAAAACTTTGGCTGGTTTTAGGGTCGTAGGTTTCAAATACATTAGGGAAATCGGGAACGGGTAATTCAGCAAGTCGGATATTACCCGTTCCTTTCAAAACGAGCGTCAGGGAAATAGCCTTATCCACCTCAACAGAATTGCGATTGACCTTGACTTCAAACTGAAAGTTTCCTACACCCCCACTAAAATTCTGCGGGCGTCCGGATGCCGGAAGTGGCTTAACGGTAATTTGGGGAATCGTAACGAATGTTCGATTATCCACTTTAGCAGAATACACTCCTCCAAAGAAGTCGCGACGTTGCGTAGGAACATAGGTAGGAATGGTAATATTGATGCGTCGAGGATCGTAGGTTCCCGGCTGTTGTGGAATAAGTAAATCAGATTTAAAAACGGAAGTTACTACCTGTTCATTATCCACGAATTCACGCTTTTGTAGATCTTCCTCAGGAATAGGTGCATTTTCAACCAGAAAGCCACGGTAAGATGGTGCCTCGTCAAAATAAGGATCGTTTGTTCCAACTTTTCTATACAGCTTATATCTCAACAAAATTGGTTCTCCTACGTACACCGATGTTCGAGAAAGATAAGCCTTAACCCAGGATAATCTCTTTGCCAACTCTTCAGGATCATTAGGGTCGGCTTGCTGGGTTCTGCCTTGTACTACTTTAATCTCCACCGGATTTGAGGCAATGATGTTTCCACCGACAACAATTTTTGCCGGAGTAATGGTGAAATTACCCGCAGCTTTAGGTCGTAGAACGTAGGAGATGGTAGTTGATGTTTCAAAGCTCCCAAAAGAATAGGATTGCTGGGTGCTCGTAGATGGCCCCATCAATACCATGAAATGCTTATTGAGATTATCAGGCATCTGAAAATTGCCTGCTCGCTCGTTAACGGTGAAGGTCAAGGTAAACTTTTCCTCCGTACCCACTTGGGAAGGCGTAGCTTTCGCCACAAACCTTACAGCATCTTGCTGGGCAACCACGGAAAGTGAAATAAAGACCAGCAAGATGGTCAAGCTCGATATTTTTAATGCCTTTACCATATCTTTTTTCCTCTAGTGTCTTTACGCTTTTTTCGTTCTTGCTCAGAGAGTTTTTCTTGTACTTTACTCTCTTCATCTTCGATCATTTGCATCAATCGCTCAGCATCGTCGGGGTCAAAGGTAGGACTTTCTTGCTCTTCCTCCTCTTCATCTAGTTCTGGCTCTCCTCCATCTGAATCCTGCTCGTCATCTGTGTCATCATCTTGCTCAGGGTTTTGGTCTTGTTCATCTTGCTCACCCTCTTGACCCTCATGCTGCTGCTGATCCTGATTTTCTTGATCATCTTGATCATCAGAGTCTTCGCCTTCCTGCTGCTGCTGACTTTGGTTTTGTTGCTGCTCTTGGAGTCGGCGCATGGCGTAAGCCAAATTAGAGCGCGTTTCCTCGTCCGAAGGGTTGCGCATTAGACTCTTCTTGTAGGCATCTACCGCTTCCTGATATTTCTGGCGCTCTACTTCGGTATTTCCCAGATTGTGGCTGGCTTTTGCTTCTGAGGTACGATCCGGCGCATTTTTCCTCGCCTCTTCAAAGGCCATTTTAGCTTCATCAAAACGCCCTTGACGATAGAGGGTATTACCTAAGTTGTAATGCGCCTCAAAACCATCTTGATTAAATTCAATAGCTTGTCGAAAGGCAATTTCCGCTTGGTCGTACTGCTCACGTTCAAAATGCTGAACCCCTTTCCTTATGAGGGAAGGGTAAGATTGGGCATAAACAGAAATGTGCATGCACCAAGCAATTATGGAAAAAAATACGATTTTACTCCTCATTTCTAATGATTCGTTTTTCACTAAGGCGTTGTAACTTCTCTATCCAAGAGGTGCGTTTTTCAAAAATAAGCTATTCCAAAAGCAGCAGCACAATAGCGAAGAAAAGCGGCCATTGATACTGACTTTGATAGGTAGTAAATACCGTTCTCTCATATTCTGAGCGACCTACTCCGGAAAATACATCTTTGAGAAAACGCTCACCCTGCTGAATACTTGTTAAATGATGATAAAGTCCATCACCGAAATCTGCTAGCTCTTGAAGTGTAGCAGGTTCTAATTTTGTAACCACCGGCGCTCCATCCTCATCTTTAATGAAATCGCGCGCACCACCACTCGTTCTTATGGGTATCAAACCGCCCTTTTCTGTCCCAATTCCCACACAAAATATCCGAATATTCAATTCTTGAAGCGGCTTTACTGCTTCGCGCCATTTCCCTTCGTGATCTTCACCATCACCAATTACAATTAAAATACGATCTGAGGCCAAAGACAAATCAAACATCGTAGCGGCTAACTGCAACATAGCGCTAAAATTCGTTCCCGGTACGGAAATAATTTCGGGATCGGCAAAGCGCAGTTGCATCAGTAAACCCGTTTTATCTGGCGTAATTGGGGTTAGCGGAAACGCCTTTCCCGCAAAGCCGATTAAGCCAACCTGATCTTGTTGCAATGCTCCTACAGTGGAAGATATTAGCTGCTTAGCTCTTTGTAAACGGTTGGGTTGAACATCCTCAGCAAGCATCGACTTAGATAAATCAAGCGCAAAAACAATTTGGGCTCCCTGTACATTTTGATTTTCAACCTTACCTCCACTCTGCGGATTGGCAGCAGCAATGATTATCGCTGCTAGAGCCAACATTTTTAATACAAACTTTATCCAAGATTTCCGGGGACTTCGCATTGGCACAACCCTAATAAAGCCATCACCCAAGGCGCGCATTTGCTTCCGTGCCCACAAGCTGAGCCCTATCCGCCACATCAACAAGAGGGGAATAAGCCATAAGAAGTAAAGTATCCAGTCGTACTCGAAGCGGTGCATAACAAATAAGGCTTAGTAATCAATGGCGCTTTTCAACCACGATTTTCTCAGAATTATTTCCAGAGAAAACAAAATCAAAGCGGCTAACAAAAATGGTAAATGTTGTTCATCAAGCTCGATATAGTCGATGTCTTCAAGCTTAGTGCGTTCAAGTTGGTCAATCTCCTCGTAAATAGCTTTTAGGGCATTATCGTCAGTTGCTCTAAAATACTTCCCGTCGCATAGTTCAGCAATTTTCGTAAGCAAAGGCTCATCAATGCTCACTTGCATATTTCGAAAGATAAGCTCACCATTGTTTGCGATTGCGTAGGGCATAAGTGCAGTTCCTTTGCTTCCTACCCCAATGGTGTAAACTCTAACCCCAAACTGTCGAGCAAGCTCCGCCGCCGTAAGAGGATCAATTGCGCCTCGGTTGTTTTCACCATCGGAAAGCAAAATAACTACCTTACTCTTACTATCGCTTTTGCGCAAACGATTTACTGCGGTGGCCAAACCCATACCAATGGCGGTACCGTCTTCCACAATACTGTGGGTTATCTCACTAATGTTCTGCAACAAAATAGCGTGATTGGTAGTAGGTGGTGTTTTGGTAAAACTCTCACCGGCGTATAACACTAAACCTATTTTATCTTGACTCCTAGTTTGCACAAACTCCGCCGATAATCGCTTGGTAGCCTCCAATCGATCGGGCTTGAAATCACGAGCAAGCATACTGGTAGAAATATCTATTGCCAAAACTATTTCAATGCCTTCACCTCCACGCGACTTGGTTTTCACATCACTCGTTCGGGGGCCGGCCAAAGCAAAAATGAGTAAAGCTACCGTGATTGAACGCATGGTGTGTACAATAGACATTGGATGCCACTTAGACCGCAATTCTTTAGGAATATTACTCCCTTTAAAATCCGAACGAAAATGTCTGCGTTTTACCCACAGCCAAAGCCAATACAGGGGTAAAACAAGGAGTCCCCAAAGAATAGCCGGATATTGAAGATGGAAATCAAACATGAGCGCTATCGGTATTGGTTCGAGGTTCAAGGATCTCCACAAATTTCTCTACTTGAGCCAAGTAGGCCTCTGCGTTGGTTCGATACGGTAAAACTTTAGCATACTTTACCATTTCTGCATGCTCAAAAAAGTCATGAATTTCCCGCAGATTCATTTCTTGAGTAGGCAGACCATCGACTGCGCGCTTTAACTCACTCAATGTTGCCTCCATCACCTTTAGCGAATAGGTTCGATCCAAATATTGGCGGAAAATGGTGGTTAGCTCTAAAAAGAACAAACCGTATTTCTCTTCTTCCCAAAGATTGCTATTGCGCAGTGAATGGATTTTTTCAAGGGCTACTTCCGCCGGGGTCTTTTCGGGTATAATGACAGCCGGGGTGTATTCCGAACGTTTCTTGAAATATACCCACAAGAAATATGAAGCGATCACCAAGGCAAGAATGCCCAAAATCCAGAACATGTAGAAATACCAAGGTCGAGGTATTGAAACAATATTTTTAATGTCAAAAAGTTCAACCCCTTCCTCAATCATTACCCACTGAACTTCCACCATTATAGGTTCGGAGGAATATTCTTGCTCATTTATCTGAAAATAAACGGGCTCTAATACAGCAAAGCCGGTGTCAAATGAAGTTATCCAGAGCTTTTGCTTCATCAGGTAACTTCCGTTTTTTTGTAAGCTTATGGAGGAATCCATTTCCATCAGCTCAAAACCTTTTTCCCACCACACATCGTAATTAGGAAATGAACGGCTATCGGCATCCACATTGGCGGAAAACTCAACAATAATTGGCTCACCGATACGGATAACAGTAGTATCAATAGTCCATTCTTGTGCGGAAATCGTAACGGCACTTAGGAAAGCAAAAAAAACGAACAGCAATCGCATCATCTTCTTCGGCTAAAGTAATTGATTAATGAACGCATGTAGGGTTTACGAATATCTATTTCAATTTGTCCGGCTCCATTTTTCTTCATCAAACGCTGAAACTCGCCCGCATATCGGTTGTATGCCAGCGCAAAACTCTTGCGTACGGAAGCACTGGAAGTATTTATCCACTGGTACGTCGAAGTTTCAGCATTGAAGATTTGAATCATTCCAAGATTTGGCATTTGTGCCTCGGTGTGGTCATATAATCGCAATCCGATTAAGTCATGCTTTCGCGCGGCCAACTTTAGCACTTGGTGGTAATCTTCACAGAAAAAGTCGGAAAGCACAAATACAATGGCCTTCTTTTTTTGCACTTTAAGCAAATACTCGAGCGCAGGGGCAATTTTAGTTCCTGCAGATTTGGGTTGATATTCCAAGAGTTCCTTGATGATTCTCAACAAATGACTTCTTCCCTTACGCGGAGGAATGTAACGCTCCACGTCATCACTGAATAAGAGCAGGCCAACTTTATCGTTATTTGCCAAGGCAGAAAATGCCAAAGTAGCGCAGATTTCCGCGGCTAATTCGCGTTTGAATACCCCATCCGTACCGAAGTGCGTAGAACCCGAAACATCCACGAGCAACATCAGGGTAAGCTCTCGTTCTTCTTCAAAAACCTTTACGTAGGTTTCGTTGAGTCGGGCGGTAACGTTCCAATCAATCGCCCGAACGTCGTCACCGTATTGATACTTTCGCACCTCACTAAAAGTCATCCCCCTTCCCTTAAAGGAAGAATGATATTCCCCGGAGAGCAATTGATCAGAATTGCGTCGGGCTTTTATTTCTATCTGCTTGACTTTCTTTATGAGCGCGTGAGCGTCGAGCATACTTACGGAACTTCTACTTGATTGATGACTTCTTTGATGATGGCTTCGGTAGTAATCTCGTCGGCCTCTGCTTCGTAAGAGAGTCCGATGCGGTGTCTTAGCACATCCACGGCAACTTCACGAACATCTTCAGGAATGACAAATGCCCGACCACGAATAAAGGCATTCGCGCGTGCGGCGAGTGCCAAGCTGATGCTACCACGCGGTGAAGCACCAAAAGAAATGTAAGGCACAAATGAAGGTAAACGGTAATTTTCCGGCTTACGAGTGGCGGCAACAATATCCAAAATGTATTTTTCGATTTTCTCATCCACATACATTTCGTGAAGGGCTTTACGAGCATTGCGCACCTGCTCTAAACTCACCACCGGTTTAATTTTTTTCTTTACACCATTCAATTGCATGCGAAGTACATCTCTTTCTTCTTCCATGTGGGGATAAGTGATGACGACTTTTAGCATAAATCGGTCAGCTTGAGCCTCAGGCAAAGTGTATGTTCCTTCTTGATCTATTGGGTTTTGGGTAGCCAATACAAGAAAAGGGTCGGGCAAACTGAAGGTGGTGTCGCCAATTGTAACTTGATGTTCCTGCATGGCTTCCAGTAAAGCACTTTGCACTTTTGCCGGCGCACGGTTGATTTCGTCGGCCAATACAAAATTGGCAAACACCGGTCCTTTCATGGTGGTAAACTCATTTTTCTGAAGGTTGAACATTTGCGTTCCTATCACATCAGAAGGCAGCAAATCAGGTGTAAACTGAATGCGTGAGAAATCAGCCGAGATTGCTTCTGCGAGGGTTTTAATCGCGAGGGTTTTTGCCAAACCGGGCAAACCTTCAAGTAGAATGTGGCCATTCGTTAGCAACGCCATCAAGAGACGGTCAACCATTTTTTGTTGACCAATAAGCACATTGCCTATCTCAGATTTCAATTGCTCTACAAAGGCGCTTTCTTCCTTAATTTTTTCTCCTAATTTTTGAATATCGAAAACTTCGTCCATATTTCGTACGAATTTATTGTGAATAATATCGGTAAAAAACCGCATATTAGTAATTGGGTCAAAAGTAGCCGCATTATGAAACTTGTCAACCTAATAAGCTGTTAAATGCTTACAAAGGCGCAAAATAAAATGGAAATATATTTCGTATGGATTGGAGCTATAATAGGCGTAACTTTGCGCACATTATTTAATAGGTTTTTTCATGTCAGACATTGTAGCTATCGTTGGCCGCCCAAATGTGGGTAAATCAACATTTTTCAACCGACTTATTCAACAAAGAGATGCCATTGTAGATGCTACAGCTGGAGTAACGCGCGATCGCCTTTACGGAAAAACCGATTGGAATGGCCGAACGTTTTCGGTGATTGATACGGGTGGGTATATCACGGGTTCGGATGATGTATTTGAAGGTGAAATTCGCAAGCAAGTATTATTAGCCATTGAAGAGGCTAATATCATTTTATTTTTGGTTGATGCACAGGAAGGCTTAACCGATATGGACAAGGAGGTGGCTCAGGTGCTACGCCGCCACGATCGTCCGGTTATTCTGGTCGCAAACAAAGTAGATTCTGCGGTACATGTTGGCTTAGCTGCGGAGTTCTACCAGTTGGGCTTGGGTGATTATTTCACTATTTCTGCCATCAATGGTAGTGGCACGGGCGAGCTTTTAGACCAAATTGTTGAGAAGCTACCAGAGAAAAAAGAAGAAGAGGTTTTTGATCTCCCCCGTTTTGCCGTAGTTGGTCGTCCCAATGCCGGAAAATCCTCTTTCATCAATACGCTTATTGGTGAAGAGCGCAATATTGTAACCGACGTTGCGGGCACCACGCGAGACAGCATTCACACGCGCTACAACCGCTTTAACATGGATTTCTATTTGGTTGATACCGCCGGTATTCGCAAGAAAGGCAAGGTTCACGAAAACTTAGAATTTTACTCCGTGATGCGTGCGGTTCGTGCCATTGAAAATTCCGATATCTGCTTTTTGATGATCGACGGTACGCGTGGGGTGGAGTCGCAAGACATCAATATTTTTGGGCTGATAGACCGCAATCGTAAGGGGGTAGTGATACTGGTAAACAAGTGGGATGCGGTGGAGAAGGACCACACCACGATGGAGGCCTACCGCAAAGCCATCCTCAAGCGCATTGCTCCCTTCACTGACGTACCTATTTTATTTATTTCTGTATTAGAAAAACAACGCATTTTTCAAGCCTTAGAAGAAGGCATGAATGTGTATGAGCGCCGCAGCAAACGCATTCCTACCTCAAAGCTCAACGACGTCATGCTCGACATCATCAATGCGTATCCTCCTCCGGCGGTAAAAGGCAAATACGTGAAGATTAAGTACTGTACCATGCTGCCTACCGAAACTCCGAGGTTTGCCTTCTACGCCAATCTTCCTCAATACATCCGCGAGCCATACAAGCGTTTTATTGAAAATAAGCTTCGTGAGCAGTTCGACCTTACGGGTGTTCCTATTGATGTGTATTTTAGAAAGAAGTAATGAGGGGTATTGAGTTGTGCAACAACTTAATGTTTTTTGAACCACGAAACACACGAAAAGTACGAAAAATGGATTGTATGTTATTCCCCTTCAAAGTTCCATAATTTACGCACCAATCGTTGCGAAGCAACATTTTCGTGTCATTCGTGCCTTTTCCATCTAACTATTTTGCTAATAATTAAATTATTCACCGCAGCACTTGTCCCGTACAAGAATTGTCGGGTGGCGCAGAGAGCGCAGAGTTTTATAAGTTATACTCTGCGTTCTCTGCGCCTCCCGACAGCGATGCCGTGCGGGACAAGTCCTGCGGTGAAAAAAATGCATTTCATTATTAATTGCCTCCTCAAAGTTGTCATCTTTCTTTTACTTTATGAAAGTCTTGGAGTCGTGGTTGATTATCTTTTTTGCGAAGCAACACTTTCGTGCTTTTCGTGGTTTTCGTGGTTTTCAATATGGGAAACAACTTCAGTCAGAAAACAAAATCATTTACTTGGGTAAACTCATTTGATTACTAAATCAACTTCTAAAAAGGATATCCAAGGGCAAAATTGACAATTAAACCATCCCGATACCAACTTCGCTGCCAGGGCCGAAACTCCTGAATAGGCCATAATTGCTGATCCACATCAGCGGCGTGTTTGCGTATGGGCGTGGCAAAATCAAAACGGATAACCAGCACATTAAGGTCAAAGCGCAAGCCGAAGCCACCGCCAATTGCGATTTGTTGGTAAAAATCAGAGGTGAATTGTCCATTTGGAAGATTGGGATTATCGCGTAGCAACCAAATATTTCCGGCATCAACAAACCATGCCCCCTTGAAAATGGAAGAAATAGGGAAGCGATACTCTAGGTTCATTTCGAGTTGAATATCTCCCGATTGGTCGAAGAAAGCCCCAATTCTGTTGGGATCAGGGTTGATGTAGCCACCCGGACCCAATGAGCGAATTCTGAACGAACGAATGCTGTTTGGCCCTCCGGAGAAGTACTGTTTTACAAAAGGCAAACTCATCGATTCACCGTAGGAGTATCCGTATCCGGTGAAGGTACGCCACACCAGATTGCGGTCTTTGCCCAAGCGATGATTCATTCGGAAATCAACCTCGCCCTTGATGTATTGCGAAAAGGGTACGCCCCATAATTCACCATCGAGTCCGGGAACGAGCCCTAGGGTATTACCCGAAGTTTCACCATGCAGGATAACAAACATCCGTGCAGCTCGATTTTGCTCCGATAATTGCGAATAGGTGTAGGTGTAGCCAATAGCCGGAATAAACTGTCGTTCAAACGAGCGTCGAAGAAATGGGTTGGAATTAAGGATTTCGTCGAAGGCTGGTGTGGTGTTCAAAAGGTTGCTGTAGAGCACATCTAGGGCGTTGACGTTATGCGTCTTCTTTTCGGATGATTGCCATAGGAAACTCAAGCGAGCATTGAGTGTATTTAAGGTATAAAATCCCGCTCTACGAAGGAAATTTGTCCCCAGTGAAGTGCGCGTGCGTGGCAAGCTGTAGGAGGTGTAGTTGTTTTGATCGCCGCGAAACAATACCCGAGGAAAGTCAATTTCTCCACTAATGCCAAATTCATAGGAGTAGGCACCATCAAAACCACTACCTAGCTGGGTTTCAAAGGAGGTAACGGTATTTAGCCGAAAAGTTTCCCCACCCTTAAAAATGTTGCGGTTGGAGTATGTGAAGTTCAGTGCTGGTCCGGCAAAGTTGTTTGATCGCGTTAAGGCTTGAAGCTCAGCGCGGAAACTTCTGGGAAGGGCGGGAGTGAGTAAAATCCCAACATCCAAGCGATCTTCCGTAGTGTCGGGTCTGCTAAAGCGGATGCTGGCATGACTAAAATTCCTCAAGCTATTGAGATACCGATTGGTTTGGCGTTGATTTTCCAACGAAAACACATCTCCCGGTTCTAAGGTAATCAGTGGACGAACGCGTTTGCTCAGGATGTAGTTTTCCGAGTCAAACCAAACGTCTCTATACGTAATGGGCGTTTTTGCGCTATCGGGTTCATTTATTTGCGAATTAACACTCACACTACCAATGCTGAATCTTTGAATAGAGCGGGGAAGCACACCGTCTTTTAATCGAAGGTGCAGACTAAAGCCTCGTTCTACCGGTACATTGGTTGTATCCATTTCAAAAACGAGGTGGTCATTGGAAAAGTAGAAGTACCCGCGAAGTCGGAGGAAATCTTGGATGCGGGTTCTCTCGTTTTTCAATCGGTCGAGATTAAATAAATCACCTTCGCGGAAATTGGTCTTTGCAAATGCAGCTTGAATTTCCGTGAAAATATCGCCTTCAATTTCGTCAAGTAAGTACTCATGCAGTCGGTATGGCTTGGTGGTACGCACTTTTACTACCAACCTCGCAGTGTTTTTACGCTTTTGGTCTATTTCAAAATCAATGTCGTAGAAAAACAGGCCGTTGTTTTCTAGTCGGTTGCCAATAATTTGCTGGATGCGACTGCGGGAGATGTCTTCGATGTACACGGGTTTTTCACCGTATCGTCTTTCAATGTAGGAAGTAAGCCATTTTCCTTTTTCCTTTTCTTTGCGAAAGCTGGCCCATAATCCCGGTCGCATGCCGAGGAAGGTGCCGTTTGGCGAGGGGCGCAAGGCTTCTTCTAATTCACGTTCGATGGCTCGCTTTTCTCCACTGGAAATATCTACACTGCTCCAATCGATGTGGTAGGAGTGCAGGATGTTTTTGTTTTCGGGAACATACTTTAAACTATTACACGATGTTAGTGAAAACATCCAAATAGCTGAAAGCAGTGCTAGTAAGACGTTATTCGTTTTGTTCATCGCGTTGTTTTTTTAGCATATAGCCAATGAGTTCTTCAAAAGTGGTAAATTCTCTTTTGAAAAGTAGGGATGCTCCGGTGGTAATAATTTGCCCTTCTACCGCGCCCTGCCAATCATTTCGTCTAAAGGCTTTTAGGCGATAGCGGCCATCTTCCGTAATGCTGTATTCAAGTGATATGTCTCCCATAAATTGGTCGGCGCCCTCCGCAGCTCTTTGGCCTTCAATATCAAACTGACCACCAACTTCCACCCGTAATCGGTCATCGAGAAAAGCTTTTCCTACTCGAACATTCAAGTCGGTACGGTCTTGTCCTTCCGCGTGGTCGGTGTAACTATCAAGGCCAACTTCTAAATCTACGCCGCGTACATATCTGTCGGAGAGTTGGTTAAGCTGCTGCGAAAGCATTCGTGAGGCACTACCACGCGCCAGCTCGGAGGCTCCAGGGCCTGGTCCCGCTTTCCCGGAGGGTACAAACTGATTGAGCACCAGTAGAGCGAAGGTTTGCTGATTGAGCTCGTTTTCGTCTTCACGAAGCTGCAACAGTCGATTGTAAATGGATCCATTTACTGCACCTCGGGCGTTTTCGGGCATGTCGATATCGAAAGAGAGATCAGGCTGTGTCAATTCTCCCTTGATGTTGAGTTGCACTTCAAATGGTTGTTCCCTTCGGTATGGAGCCTGCATTTCGCGGTTGGGGCCTACTTGATCAATCATTAAGTCGAGCGGAGCTGTACGTAGTTCATAAATGGCTTGCAAGTTCAAATCAGCCATAAGTGGGTCGCCGCTCCAGCGAATATTACTTCCCTTGGTTATACTAAAAGAGCGCTGTACGAGGTCGTAGAAATTCAGTTGGTAGCTGCCTCGTGTAACTTCATACAGACCGGTGAGTTGCATATTTCCGCTAGGGTCGAGTTGGAAAAGTAAATCTGCACCACCGGTGATTTCCAGCATATCTCCGGCGCGTTCATCAATAATAATTCGGAAGGTGGTATTGGGATCGGCCTTTATCTGCGCGCGAATATCCATCCCTGATTCGATATAGACTTCTCTACGAGCCATGCGGATGCTATCGGGAATACTGCGGTCAACAATCTCTACCACACTCTTTCTATCCATCAAGTCCACTTCTCCCTCGGGTACAATGAGGTTCATTTTGGTGCCATTGAGAAAATTGGCTTTTACATTGAGCTGGGGGATATTGGCATTTCCTCTAATCGCAATTTCTGCACCCATGAGGAGATCTCCGAAAAACAAGTCATTATCTTCTCGGGTTGACTTTAGCAAGCGAAACTTGGGCGCATTGATGTCGAGCTTAAAATCGGGATTGAGATAGTTGTCTAGCAATACATCTCCGGTAACCAATAGGATGTTATCTTCGGAATCTTTAAGTGCAAACTTTTCAAAATGTAAAACTTTGTCGCGCAGCGTGATATTCTCATTTGATAAACGAAAGGGGGCATTGAGCGCATTGATGGTGAAGCCAGCGTTGTTGAACCGAAGACTTCCTTCGTATTGCAAGTCCTCACCAAGATTGGATAAATCGGCTTTAAGTGCGATGCTCCCGGTAGTCTGCGAGAGTGCTTTTCCTCCAAAGGCTTCGAGTAACTCCAAATCCAAGCGCTGTAAAAAAAGTTTGAAAGCGTATGAATTGGTGTCGTAATGCCCGGAGGAAGTTAGACTAAGGTTGGGTCCTATTGCTTGAAAATCAAAATCAACTCCACCATTTTTGTTTTTTTTGCCAATGAAGTCTAAGTCGGCAATAGGTTGACTAAATATAAACAAACTGTCGAGTAAAAGTCGTCCGTAAATGTTGTTGTCTTTTTCTAAATGTAAAATTCCATTAAGCGTGCCACCAACGGGAGGGTTATCGGCATCGAGAATACTGACGAAATTACTGATATTGAAATTTTCCAAAATGAAGTCAGTTTCGGAGCCATTCTCATTTCTTTTGGTTTCTATCGCCATGAAAGTGTTTTCTCTGCTGAGTTTGAATTTCTCGGCAATAAAATTTCCATCGATGAACGCAAGACTGTTTTCTTTAGGAATATCCCAATGATTTCCAGCTAAAATGAGTGTGTCGTGAAATAGGCGCCAAATAATCTGCTCTTTGGATAAAGAAAGACGACCGCTTAGGTTGTAAAAATAGACATTGTCTTGAATGTTTTGGAACCGAAGGAAAAGTTTGCCACGGTCTATTTCACTTTCGAAAATCATGTCTCCAAGACTGTACTCGTCGGCAAATAAAGAATCTAGTCGGAGCTTAAAACTTGCTTGTTGGTTTAACCCGGAAAATTGTATGGCGGTGTTTTCTAATCCAACAACGTTATACGCCAGCTTTCCGGTATTCAAGCTTCCATCGAGTTTTCTTTCCGCTTGATGAGCGTATTTGAGTTGAAATACCAAGCTGTCTTTCCCGAGTTCTAAATCTTCACTCAGTAAGTTGGTTATAATGCCCGAGAATAGAGAAAAACTCAGGTCTATTTGGGCGTTATTTGCTTGGTAATCAGGAATGCTGTCGGTGAGTAAAGTGGAGATATATTCCCTAATCTCGTTTTGGGTTTGACGCAGATTTAGGTTGGATGAAGCACGTGCTTTTACATCGGCAAAATCCATATTCAAGTTTACAGAATTTTCCGTAGCATTTGCTATAATAAACACTGGGGGATAGTCACGGGAAAAATCCGGGGTGGTAATCTCAACCTCTTGGGAACGAAGCTCGATGCTGAAAACGCTGTCGTTATTATAGGTTACATCAGCATTTATCGCTGACTGTACGATAAATGGTTCTTGGGTAATTTGAAATTTTGAAAGTTCAAGGTCTTTGGTGGTTAGTTTTAATGTTGTTTGGAAATAGTTGAAGTAGCTTCCGGGTAAACGCCCCAAAGCACTGAGATTTACCTGTGCTTGTTCTGCGGTTGATTTGAGCGTGGTTTGGAATATGCCGTTATTTATTTCGCCGGTTAAATGAACACTGTCCAGTTCGTACGGAGAATACTGTATGTTTTGTATCTGAATATCCCAGTTTGTTTCTCTTCCCCAATCTTCGTAAAGCGCGATCTTAAAAGAACTTTCTAAGCTAGGAATATCCGCTAAATCTTGGGTAAGGATGTTGCCGTCAATAAAGTATTTTTCCTTGGCCTGATTGAGGTTGGCGTTTAATTCAATTCCCGGACTTCGCAGCGCGACCTTTGCATAGAGCGCTTCGGATTGGTAATTGCCCGAGGAGCTTAGATGCATTCTCTTGGGCAGCACGTCTAAATCGTATTCGGCTTGTATGCTTCGCCAAAAGCTTCCGTGGAGGTCTAAACTGTGTACATTCCACGCAATCTTCCGCTGAATACTGTCGGTAATGTCTAAGGCTTTCCCGTTAACTTGCAGTTGAAGACCAGAAGCTTGCGTTAGTTGAAGGTTGTCTAACTGAATATCGTGCAAACCTTTACTAGAAATATTGCTCGAAATTAGATACGGCAAACGCAATAGTTCTTCAGGGCCTTCTTGGGTGAAATTTGCGGGAATGAGGTTTTCAATGTTCAAGGTGGCAGACCAATGGGCTTGTTCGGGATTCTGAAAAACATCTTCCAGTTTGTCGAAGAACATATTAAAATTGAGCTTTGCCTGAGCTTGATTTACCATGGCGGAAAGATTCTTCAGAGCTATTTCATTGGGTTTTCCTTCGAGGGCAAAGTTTAGATTACTGATTTTTGGAACATCGGCCATATCTAAGTTGAGCTGTTGTAGTAGTAGGCCAAAATGGGGTTGGTTTTGTTTATTGGAGTAGTGAATATCTGAGAAATGCATGAGTAGCTCAGCGATGTCAACCTGACTTTCTTGATTGCTAGTAAGAGCAATGCCTTTACTTTGAAGACGAAATGTTCCAAGATTAATATTCCAGTCGGGGAGTTGAAAATCTTTATTATCGATGGTTTCAGAGGCCGTGGAGGTTTCAGGACTTAGGTGAATTTCGGTATTTAACTCGGTAAATGCTATGGCTCTTGAGGAGATTTCTTTTTCGGAAAAATCAAGACTGAAGTTGTCGATATTGAAAGCATCCCAAGTGATGTGTGCATCGGTTGTGGCGTCGATGTAGTGTACGTCTAAGTGAGGTATTTCGAGTTTTTCAACTATGATTTTTAGTTTTGGGTCTTCGCTAGGTTCTTCTTCTACATCATCTTGACTTTCGGCATTTTTACGGTCTATTTTTGCTTTGACATTTTCCCAGCTTAATTGGGAAATATGGATGATTTCACCGGAAATTTCTTTGGGTAAAATGCTTAGATTGCGGAAATCTAACGTGTACGTACACTCTTGGGCGTCTTTGAATTGCAGCGCAGTTTGGTTGATTGTGACGCTATTCCACGTGATTTCCCAGTCTGATGAATCTGAGTAAGACGCGCTATCCAATGGGGTTTCGTCTAATTCTTCAATATTTTCATTTTTTGGGAGAAGGTAGGAGAAGGAGTAGTCTCCATTGGGGAATTCTTCTACGTTTATTTGTAGTCCGCTAAGCTTGAGTACATGGAGGTTTGCCTTCTTTCGAAGAAGTGGCCAAAGGTCAATACCCAAGATAAGGCTTTCCCATTTGACTAGCTGTTTATCTTCAGGAGTATAGATTTCTAAGCCGTCAATTTCTAGGCTCAGTTTGTAGGTAAGTTGAAATTTTTCTATGGAAATAGAGCCGCCATGTTGGTTTGTATATTTTTCAATGGCAATACCGATAATTTTATTTTGAACTACAGGTATGCGAATAGCAGTAATAATCACTGCTATCAAGGCTATGGCAGAAATAAAAAAGACGATAAATATTCGGAGAATTTTCCTCCACATGTGCCCTGAATCTATTGTTTTAGCTCATGGCAAAAGTACGTTTAAAAACCTATGATTTTTCGTTGACTTTGGTGAGGACTTATCTGTAAAATCCAAGTGGATAGGCTATCGGAGGCTGTACTTGCAAACAACAGTTCTGGCATACCTATTTGTCGATTCTGTTTTTATTGATCTTGCTTTGGTTCATCTGTAAGTAAGAACAAAAACCAAAAAATGGGCAAAATCACTACGTGACCGAAAAATAGCAGAATGGTCCAAAGGGTTTTTCTGCCTGTTGGTATGAGTGAGGTGTTAAATATGAAAACCACGTAATACGATATGATGCTAATGAGTATAAGTACGACCCATACTAGCCAGAAGAACATGGTTTCTAGGTCTATCAGCAACTCTGGATAGTTGAGTATATTGATAATAAAAATGATAACGTAGATCAATGGGATTATGCTAATGGGGCCTAAGAGTATGTGTAGAATTTTTTTCATGATGGATATGGGTTTATTGGTTCATCAAAGATATGCTTTTTGACTGAGTATTTGCTATAGTTCTTTTTTTCGGTTTGAGGGTCAAGCATTTTTAGTTAGTGTGGTCGTCATGTAGTGTGTTTTCCGTACCTTCGTAGCCAAATTTTTTACAGTATGTTGAAGGCAACAGATTATGCAAGTGATCAGGACGTTAGATGGTGTCCTGGATGTGGTGATTACTCTATTTTAAAGCAAGTACAAACCGTATTAGCGGAGCTTGAAGCGCCTAGGGAGAATACGGTTTTTATAAGTGGTATTGGGTGCAGTTCGCGGTTTCCATATTATTTGAACACGTATGGGATGCACGGAATTCACGGTCGGGCTACGGCTATTGCTTCCGGCTTAAAGGTGGTTCGTCCCGACTTAGATGTGTGGGTGATTACCGGTGATGGAGATGGTTTGTCGATTGGTTTAGGTCATCTTTTACACGCTTTAAGAAGAAATATTCGGTTTAAGATATTGTTGTTCAACAACGAAATCTATGGGCTCACGAAAGGCCAATATTCACCTACAACTCCCGAGGGTCATCGTACGAAATCTTCCCCCATGGGTGTGATTGATCATCCGTTCAATCCCATTTCGCTTGCCTTGGGCGCCGAGGCTACTTTCGTAGCGCGCAGTGCTGATCGTGATCCGGTGCAATTACGTGAGGTAATTAAAGCTGCGCACGAGCATGAAGGCTCTGCATTGATTGAGATTTACCAGAATTGTAATGTTTTCAATGACGGCGCTTTTGAGTTTTTTACGGATAAAAAGACCAAAGCTGAGACCACCATTAGCTTGGTTGATGGACAACCGATGATTTTTGGAGCAAATAACGATAAGATGCTCGTTTGGCGCGACCGCCAGCTTGCTGTAGCTTCTGTAGATTCAGGGGAGCAGCCAATTATTCACGATTCAAGGGACATTCATTTAGCTTGGAAATTGAGTAAGCTCTTTGAACGACCTTCGGAGAATATGGAGCTGCCTCGTCCTTTCGGTATTTTTTACCGGGAGCAGCGTGCTCGTTACGAAGAAATGATGCAGCAACAAATTGATGCTGCAATACAGAAGAAGGGCGCGCCAGATTTAGATGAGTTATTGATGGGCGACACTTGGTGGGAAGTTAAAGAGAATTAATTACATGGAGATATCAACAATGGGCCTGAGCCCGAGTTTACAAGAAGGTTTAGAAGCCATGCGCTTCGAGAAAGCAACACCTATTCAAGAACAAGCTATTCCCATCATCAGTAATGGAGACGACTTAATTGCTTGTGCACAAACGGGCACGGGAAAGACAGCGGCCTATCTTATTCCGATTATTGATAAAATGGTGAAGGCCAACAAACGGGGTCAGAATAACACCTTGGTATTGGTGCCAACAAGAGAATTGGCACAGCAGGTAGATCAAAGTGTAGAAGCGCTTTCGTATTTCACGGATATTGGGTCCGTAGCAGTTTATGGTGGAGGAGATGGGGTGGAGTTTGAGCGCCAGCGTAGAGCGATGGACAACGGTGCCGAAATTGTCATTGCCACACCAGGCAGGTTGATTTCGATTCTCAAGGCCGCCCCTAAGGATAAGTACTTTTCTCAGTTAGAGCACTTGGTTCTCGACGAGGCGGATCGCATGTTGGATATGGGATTTCACCAGGACATTGTTACCATTATTAGCTTTTTACCAGCAGAAAGGCAAAACTTGCTTTTCTCGGCCACCATGCCACCAAATATCAGGAAGTTGGCAAAGGAAATAATGGACGAAAAGCCGGCGGAAATTAGCTTGTCGATAGCTAAGCCCGCTGAAAAGATTAAGCAAATTGCGTACGCCGTTCTTCCCGAGCAAAAGGAAAAACTCTTGGATAAGATTTTATCTGAAAAGTCGTATCAGAGTATCATCATCTTTTGTTCGACTAAATCAGCCACTTCGTCTTTAGCACGACAAATGAAGCGGAAGAAGTATTCCGTTGCGGGCTTTTCTTCCGACATAGAGCAGAACGAGCGCGAGGCTATCATGCTGGACTTCAAAAGTCGCAAGCTGAATATGCTCGTTGGTACGGATATATTATCTCGCGGTATCGATGTTGACGGCATTGAGTTGGTGGTTAATTTCGACTTACCTATGGATACCGACGACTACGTACACCGCGTGGGTCGCACTGCCCGTGCCGAACGTGATGGTACAGCTATCACCTTTGTGTCACCCCGCGATATGCGCAAGTTTTCCCGTATGTACAAGGACTTAGACGCAATGATTGAGCTACAAACTCTATCTGAAGATTTTGGAGAAGTTATTCAATTTCAAATGTCTGCCCCTAATAACAAAAGTAAAGGCGGTAAAAGAAGATTTCCCCCGAAGAGGAGGAGACCTTCAAGCAAGTGATATTATTATTGGCCACTTTGACTTTATGGACAGACTGTATAGATAGAGTCTGTTCATAAAGTGTAAATAGCTGTTCTAGAAAGTATATCGAACAGCTAATGAAGTAGTGGTACCAAAGTAGTTATACCCACTACTATTAAAACCTAGTATTGGGCTAGCATCCAGGGAAACACATACCGGAATGCTTTCTATGGTGTATTCCAAGCCAATTACCCCATTCAAGCCTAAATCAACGGAGTTGGCTACGTTATCGTTTCTTCCAAATCTCCAAGGAATATTGTTGTTTGAGCCGTGAATGTGCCCGTGGCCTCCAAAGCCATAGTACCATCTTAAATTGGGTTCATTAAATGCTGGAGCGTGGATTTGGTATAAAACGGTTCCTCCAAGTCCAGACCCCAAGTGTAAAATACCCTCAAGCGCATTTTTTTCACTGATAAACTTTTTATAGCTCAAGCCACTAGGTAGTCCAAAGCGCAAACCTATCGCATTGTCATACTGAGCAAAGGAACTGTTTGCCAGTCCTAGAAGAAAAACGGTGATTAAAAGTAGTTTTTTCATTGTTGAGTTGATTAATGATTATGGAAAATATATGGTTTTAGTGCAAGTCCAAAAGTATATGCCTTTTTTGTACGTCACAACTTTTTTTCTTGGATACGTTCTAAAAAGCCACCAACTGTAAATGTACTTCCACCAATAAAGATGCAATCATCATCCTGGGCAAGATTAAGAGCAGCTCGATAGGCATGCTCAATTTTTGTAAAGTAAATCGAGTGAAGGCCGTGCGATGTTAATTGTAGATGCAGGCTATTAGATGGCATTGCTCTGGCAACGGGCGGCTGACATGAAAGATAAATAGCTTTTTTTGGTAGCAGAGGAATAATGCTGTTCAAATCCTTATCGTTAACTACGCCAAAAACCATGAACAGTCGTTTGAAATTCTCCTGACGAAGTTGTTCCATTACTTCCTTTATTCCTGCTTTGTTATGAGCAGTATCGAGTATGGTTAATGGTGCTTTTTTAAAAATTTGCCATCGCCCTAAGAGATTCGTTGACGCGGCAGCATTGGCTATGGCTTCTTTTGTTTTAATGCTATCGAATGTGAAGGGGAGATGCGATAATAGGTTGTAAACCGTTTTCAGATTTTTTTTCTGATACCTTCCTTTTAAATCACACACCCAATCGACAGGGTAGTCTAGGGTGGCAAGAAACAAAGGAGCGTTTACTTGCTGGCATTTCTCTTGGAAGACTGGGAGTATTTCGTTGTCAAATTCACCTAAAATCATAGGCGTATTTTCCTTAGCAATACCAGCTTTTTCTGCGGCAATTTTTGCTCTGGTATCGCCGAGATATTCGGTGTGGTCTAAACTAATATTGGTGACAACCGCCGCAATGGGATTGATGATGTTGGTGGCGTCTAGTCTGCCTCCCATGCCAACTTCAATTATTGAGATATACACTTTTTATTATGCAAAATAAAGAAAAGCGATTGCGGCTCCAATTTCGAAGAAGGTGGGGGAGTCAGGAAAGTTTGTATCAATTATTTTTTCAACAAATTCTATTACGGATTTCTCGGGAATATGCTCTCCATTGACTTTTATTCGTTCCCGAAAATCTACAAGGTGTGGGCTTGAGTAGATGCCTGTTTTGTAGCCATGTGCTTGAAAAACAGAGGCGATTAAGTGAGATGTCGATCCTTTGCCATTGGTTCCACCTACATGAATCGTTTTGATTTTATTTTGCGGATTATCAAAGTATTGGCAAATTTCGGTGATTCTTTCCAAGCCCGGTTTAAAACCAGAACTTCCTAGGTTTTGAAACATAGGAAGTTGATTAAAGAGCCAAGCCTTGGCTTCCGCGTATGTCATATTCTTTTCTAGGGAATTTCAATATAGTACAATGAAGCTTTCGAACTCTTCAGACTAGCCGTCTTGACTTAATGGACAAATACTAAATAGAGTTGCCTATAAAGTGCAAGAGGCTGGGCTAGAAAGTTCGAGAGCGAGGCTTGCGAAAGTCTAAAATTTAGGAGTCCCGACAACACTTGTCGGGATGACTAAATTTTGGACTGAGCATAACGAAGCTATCGGACTTTCTAGACAGACTCTGTTTATTCTTCGATTCGATCTGTGCAAGTAATAGTAGTCTGCACAAATCCCCTTCCCGTAGAGTCGGCTTCTATAGGGTCAACACCTTGAGCGTATATTCTGCTTACCTTATCCAAGTCACTACAGTCTTCATCTTCTTTTACATACTGTATTTCGAATAATACCGGAGGAGCGTTTTCGGCATTGCTTTCAATCATACATCGACAAGCCTTTTCATCTTTACACGATGAAAAAGCAAACATAATGACTGATGATACTAAGGCTAATTGAATAATGGTTTTCATATGTAAATTGTTTGTTTTTTAAAGGTCACCCCGACATACATATCGGGACAAGTTATGGAATGTCCTGTTCAATTTTCATTGGAGCTTGTGAAGGCTACTACATGGACATTTCATATCGTTTATTTTGTCGGAAATTAGTTGGTTACTTGCACGTTATTGTCTAATCGGTTTTTATTAATGATTTTACGTGATGTAATAAAAGCGATTACAAATATACAAGACATTTTTGTATCTAAGGGTTATTCCAAGTTTGCAACACACTTAAATCGTGGAAATCTCGAAATCTGTAGGTTGCTTTGATTTTGCCGTGCTGCATATGAAGTATTAGGGGAACTCTACCTCCCGTAATTCTATTGAAAGTTTCGGGGCTAAGGTTTTGTGTTTCGAGTGGATGTAAGCCCATAAGATTGAAATACTTTTCCGAATACGCCTCGTTTCCGGGAATAACAGCTTTGATATTTTCAAAAGGTATTTCGTGTTTGCTGGCCCAGTCATTAATTTTTTGTGCAGCCATTTTACAAAACGGACATCCTGCTATGTAAAAGCAAATCAATTGATTCTGAGCTTCGAAGTCGATAATCGAGAACTCATCTTGGGAGAGGTTGATGTCTTGATTCAGGGTATTCGCAAAGTTTGAACCTGGTAGCAAGTCGGGTGGTGATATTACCTGTGGAATGACTAAGGTGGCTATAAGCGCAAATATGGACAGATATAGTTTTTTCTTGTAAGCTAATTGCGGAACCTTTATTAGGGAAAAAATAGCTATTAACAAGAATGGTATTGCCAGCCATGCATTGGCTATAACCTTTCCACGATAAAAAAATAGATCCGTGTACGAAAATCCAAAGATTAACCACGGAATAATTAGAATGGCTAGGGTGTACCTAAATGTCACTGCAAAGAATTCGTCTTGATGATTGAGCCAATCCGTGATAGGAATAAATAGCATCATGGTGGTAATCATCCTAGCTGCCATGTAGGCCCAAGCTAAACTCAGTGGAGTAGTATGGTAGAGGAAAAGATCGAGGTAGTCGTCGTTACGTATAAAAATAAAAAACAAGCTCAGGAAAACCACTGAGCGAAGGATTCTCTGAATCATGAAATTGAAACAATTACTCTTCTCCGTTAGGGTCTAGCTCATCAAACATTTCCATTTCTTCACATTCTGCGATGTAATCGATACCGTTGTAGATCATCGGTCCACTAAGCTCATCGCAATCTCCACCTTTAGGATACGTGTGAACAAACTCAGAAGTAGGTTGCCCCGTGTTTGTTTCTACCGGAGACGCTATACACAGACAATCTACCCTTTTATTGCAGGATGATGCAAGTAATACAAAAGTTATTAATGTGAGAACACTTAGAATAATCTTCTTCATAGTACGCAATTTTCCGTGGGGGTTAATTTTTTTAACGTGCTTAAAAACAAGCCTCAAATATATGGCGATTTTTTAATTATCAACACTTTTTCAACAATTTTTTTAAGGTGTTGCATTTAAGCGTGATTGAGCAGATCGATTTTGAAAAACGCCTCATTTAAAACAGTAGAGACGTATGGAAATACGTCTCTACTATCAAAACTCTGAAGACTTAAAGTTCTAGCGCCTTTCTAACGTTGTTGTCCATTAGCAGTTCAGTAGGATTTTCAAGGCATTCTTTCACCTTTACTAAAAATCCAACCGATTCTCTACCGTCGATAATGCGGTGGTCGTAGCTGAGAGCAACGTACATAATTGGACGAATAACGATTTGTTTATCAATCGCAACGGGTCTTTCCACAATGTTGTGCATCCCTAAGATGGCGCTTTGTGGTGGGTTGATGATGGGTGTAGACAACATAGAACCAAATACGCCCCCGTTGGTAATGGTAAATGTACCGCCGGTCATTTCGTCGATGGTGATTTTTGCATCCCGAACTTTTTCTGCCAAGCGCTTGATTTCTTGTTCAACACCGGCAAAGCTCAGGTTTTCGGCATTTCTAACCACCGGTACCATCAAACCTTTGGGACCACTAACGGCAATACTGATGTCGCAGAATTCGTGCGAAACCATTTCGTTGCCATCAATCATGGAGTTTACTTGAGGGAACTCTTGGAGTGCTTTTACCACGGCAAGGGTGAAGAATGACATGAAGCCTAGACCCACGCCATGACGCTCTTTAAACTCTTCTTTGTACTCGTTTCGTAGGTCGAAAATAGGCTTCATATCAACCTCATTGAACGTGGTCAACATGGCGGTTTCGTTTTTTACGGAAACGAGTCTTTCTGCAAGCTTTCTGCGTAAAGAAGACAACCGCGTTCTCTCCATCCCACGCTTACCACCATTAGAAGATCCCATGCTGGCTTTGGCTTGCATAGCATCTTCTTTAGTGATGCGGCCATCTTTCCCTGTGCCTTTTACCTGTGAAGGGTCAAGGTTTTTCTCTGCGAGAATTTTCTTGGCAGCAGGTGAAGCGGTACCTGAGGCGTAGGTTTCAGCCTTAGGCTCTTCTTTCGTTTCCGCTTTGGGAGTAGAAGCAGCTTCTGATTTTTCTTCCTTGGCAGGTTTTTCTTCTTTGGACTTAGCTTCGGGCTTGCTAGCGCTGGTGTCGATTTTACACACAACCTGGCCAACTTCCACTACATCTCCATCATTGGCAATAAGCTCAATGATTCCGCTTTCTTCCGCGGGCAGGGCAAGCGTGGCTTTATCAGAGTCGATTTCGGCAATTTCTTGATCCTTTTCAACATAATCGCCAGTTTTTACTAACCATGCGGCGATTTCTACTTCGGATATGGATTCCCCCGGAGAGGGCACTTTCATTTCAAGTATCATAATTTCGTGGAAATGATGGGTTATTTTTCTTGTTGTTAAACTTTTGCTGTTTCAAACGCTTTGGCAATTACGTTTTTCTGTATGGCCACGGCTTTTTGGTTTGATCCCGGTGCTGGGCTCGCACTGGCTTTTGGGCTAACCAGTTCAAAATCTCCGATTACATCCCAGGATTTTATAAACCAGTTCGCGCCCATATTCGCAGGTTCTTCCTGCACCCAAAGGCGTTTTTTGGCGTTGGGATATCGTTCTATTATGCGCTGAATAGCCGTTGAAGGAATAGGGTAAAGTTGTTCGAGTCTGATGATTGCAACATCATCCCTTTTATCTTCTTCCTTTTTCGCTAGTAGCTCATAATAAATTTTTCCTGAACAAAACATGAGGCTGGTTACCTCATTTTTCTTCTCGGTAGCATCGTCGATTACTTCCTTAAAGGATCCGGTTTGGAAATCCTCAATTGCAGAGATACATCTTGGATGACGTAGAAGACTTTTTGGAGACATAACCACTAAGGGCTTTCTAAATGGCCGATGAAGTTGACGACGAAGTGCGTGGAAGAAGTTGGCCGGCTCAGTAATGTTTACCACTTGCATATTCTCTTGAGCACAGAGCTGTAAGAATCGCTCTAAGCGTGCACTGGAGTGTTCTGCCCCTTGGCCTTCATATCCGTGAGGAAGTAGTAATACCAAGCCACTTTGTACTTTCCATTTGTCTTCAGCAGCACTAATAAATTGGTCAACCGTGATTTGGGCGCCATTTACAAAGTCGCCAAACTGTGCTTCCCAAAGCGTTAATGAATTGGGAGTAGCCAAACTGTATCCGTAATCGAAAGCCATAACTGCATACTCAGATAGCAGGGAGTTATAGGCCTCAAATTCTGCTTTTTTATCTTCGATGGTGTTGAGCTGAATGAATCTTTCCTCAGAATCTTCCACACGCATAATGGCGTGACGGTGACTGAAGGTTCCTCGCTCCACATCTTCACCACTAAGACGGATATTTACTCCTTCAAGCATCAAAGTGCCGTAGGCTAAAAGTTCGCCCATTGCCCAATCAAGGGTTTTCTTCTCTTCCACCATTACCCTACGATCGTTTACGATTTTCTCAACCTTACGAATAAACTTCAATTCACTCGGCAGGTTAGTAAGAGCTTTGATGGCTTTATTGAGTACTTCGGGTTTTACACCCGTGTCGGGGTTGCTTTCGAAGTCTGCCGCTTCTGATTCACGAAAATCTTTCCAATCATCCATGAGGAAGTTTGCGATGATGTGTTTCTCAATTGGCTTAGATTCATCGGGTTTCATTTCGAGCATGGCCTTGAAGTCAGATTCA
>JBHYFA010000039.1:9106-27342 GCA_051859825.1 Schleiferiaceae bacterium | reverse complement strand
CCTTTTTTTCAACCGAGCATAACGAAGCTCTCGGACTTTATAGACAGACACTAATTAATCAAAATCTGCGGAGTAAAAATTAAACAGTATCACGGATTGGTTGTAGCGATTGAGAATATCCAATATCTCAATGTTGAGTTCGAGTGAAGTCCGCAAACTCTCGGCAAATTGAAAAAAGTCGATTTCCCCGGAGTTGTAGCTCAAATAGGCCGTTTTGGTAATCTTCTCCGACTGCTGAAGCGCCAATACGCCGTAGTTTTTCCACTGATTGTGTTGTGCTAGCACATCGGCCACCGCATTGAGCCGTTCGGCTTCCCTATTGCGCTTGGCAAAGTCGAGATCATTTTGGGCAATTTCAACTTGCAATTTAGCCTGTTGAATGCGTGCGCGTTGTGGACGAAACCACAGAGGAAACTGCAAGCCCACCATGACCCCTTGAAAATTAGGAATGGATTCAATCTCTTGGTTGAAATAGCCTGCGGTGAGATCTGGAAAAAAGGCAGCCTGCTCCACCTGCATTGTTCGGCGCTCTACCTCAACCAAACTCTTTTCCACCGCGATAAGATCTTCGTGAACGGGTTGCTCTACTACCGGTAATGGCAAGGGCTCAAGCATTTGCACAACCCTCATCTCACCTTCATAGCCGGTGAGCAAGCGCAGATTATTGGTCGCTTTGGCCAGTAAAGCATTCTGCTGCTCGTAGAAGTTACGAAAACTGGCAAGTCGGGCGCGGAAAATCTGCTGCTGCAACGGGCTAATCTCACCTGCCTCAGCAAGTTGGTCAACCCTACCGAGAAAGCTCTCCAACTGCTTTAACTCTTTGCCTACCTGCTCACTTGCCGTCTTTCTCGTAAGCCATTCATACCATGCCGACTCTACCAGAAGACTCAACTGTCGCTTGGATAGCACCGACTCATTTTTTCGCATATCCTGCAGCTCGCGTGCAAAAGCACCACGACGAATGTGTTGGAGTATGCTACCAAAATTCTGATTGGCCTCGATGTAGTAGTCGTAAACCCTAGTATTAAATTGTCCGTACTGGTAACTAATATCAAAATTATCCATCTGCACGGCACGTTTGCGTTCCTCTGCAGCTTGCAATTCACGCAGTCGGGCATTCTGTGTCATTGGATGCGCTTCGTAGGCCAACTGCTTGGCGTAATCCAAATTCCATTCACCAGAAGATTGTGCCTGTGATGAAAAAGGCAATACCAATAAGAAAATCGCTAGGGTCTTTACCACTCCCATCAACTCGCGCTTAGGAAAACGCAAGTAAAAAATGGGCAGCAGTAAAAGCGTAAGAATGGTATCGGAAACAATTCCCCCAATAACCACTGTAGCTAAGGGCTTTTGCACTTCAGCACCCGCCGAAGTACTCAAAGCCATTGGAATAAAGCCTAATGCTGCAACCAAACCAGTCATTAAAACGGGTCGAAGACGGGTACGCGCACCTAAAAGCACGGCGTCCTTCACGGGCATTCCTTGTTCGTCACGCAATTGATTGATGGCAGAAATCATAACGATACCGTTTAATACCGCTACACCAAAAAGCGCAACAAAGCCAATCCCCGCAGATATGGAGAATGGCATACCTCGCAGATATAGTGCAGCCACACCTCCAATGGCCGAAAAGGGTACGGATGTTCCAATCATAAGCATGTATTTAATTTTACCAAAAGCGAAATACAACAACAACAGAATCATAGCCAATGCAATGGGCACGGCCACTTTCAAACGAGAGGTGGCCTTTTGCAAGTTTTCAAACTGTCCACCAAATGACAAATGATAGCCCGGAGGCAGAACAAGTTTTTCCAGCAATCGCTCCTCAATATCACCCACCAAACTCGCCACATCGCGGTTGCGGACATTCACCCCAACATTGATTCGTCGTTTGGTATTGTCGCGACTGATTTGCATGGGGCCGTCTTCGAAATAGACTTCGACCAACTCCCGTAAAAGTACGCGCTGGCCACTTGCAGTATTGACAAATAATTCCCCGATATCCATTCGCTCTCGGGAGGCTTCATCGAGGCGCACAACCAAATCAAATCGTCGTTGCCCTTCGTACACCAGCCCGCTCACTGTTCCGGCAAAGGCCGTGCGCACCACCATATTAACCTCTTCAACCGTTACCCCATATCGCCCCAAAGCCTCTCGGTCAAAACGCAGAAGCATTTGCGGAAGTCCGTCAGTTTGCTCCACTTTGATATCGTCGGCACCGGGAATATTCTGAATCAGTCGGGCTGCTTCATTGGCCTTTTCAAATAAAATGTCTAAATCTTCACCGTAAATCTTCACGGCAATATCGGTTTTAGCACCCGTCATCAATTCATTAAATCGCAGTTGGATGGGCTGTGAAAACTCCACAAATACCCCGAGGATATCGTCGAGTTTGTGCTTCATTTTATCCACCAACTCCTCTCTATTGCTCGCGGAAACCCATTCGTCTTTGTCCTTAAGCACAATCATGATGTCCATGTCTTCCATCGCCATGGGGTCGGTAGGAATTTCCGCTGTACCAATTTTTGAAACCACGTGAATCACTTCGGGGAAATTTTCCTTAAGAATCTTCTCCACCTTCGTAGCGGTTGCAATGCTTTCTTTCAGGGAACTCCCCGGTTGAATGGCCACTTGTACGGCCAAATCACCCTCCTCCAAATCGGGTATAAACTCGGCTCCCAAGCGATTGAATCCGAAAAAGGCGGTCAGCAACAACGCGGTAGCGGCAATAAAGACTTTGACATCATGAGCGATGGCTTTATTGAGCAGTCGTTCGTAAAAACCTTCGGCAGCTTGGGTAATTTTATACGGCAGTCCGCCTTCCGCTTTAATGGTCTTTTTCATCAGAATAGAAGAAATCACCGGGATGTAGGTCAGCGATAATAGAAGTGTTCCTATCAAAGCAAAAGTGAGTGTTTGCGCCATCGGACGAAACATTTTTCCTTCGATACCGGAGAGCGTCATTACGGGTATGAATACCACAATAGTGGTGAGTACACCAAAAGCCGCCGACTTGTAAATATTGGTGGCGGATTTAGAGATTACGCTGTCCATCTGTTGTTGGCTAAGTGTTTTACCTACAAATCCTGCCGCAAGAACAGCCACTAAGTTTTCCACGATAACCACCGCACTGTCCACCACAATTCCGAAGTCGATGGCTCCCAGCGACATTAAATTAGCCGAAACCCCGAGGTGATACATGAGGATGAGGGCGAAGAGCATTGACAGTGGAATGATGGATGCCACGATGAGTCCTGCACGGAAATTCCCCAAGAGGAGTACGAGCACTATGATTACGATGGCGCCACCTTCGAGCAGATTGTTGCGCACGGTTTGGATGGTGCGTTTGATCAATCCGGAGCGTTCCAAATACGCGTAAATACTAATGCCTTCTGGTAAGGAGCGTTGGATTTCTTGCACTCGATCGTGCACGGCTTTGTTTACCTTATAGGAGTTTTCGCCTTTGAGCATGAGGGTGATTCCCCCAACGGTTTCTCCTTCCCCATCCATGGTCATCGCTCCAAATCTCGGGGGCGCTCCGAAGCGAACTTCCCCAATATCTTCAATGCGTACGGGCACTCCATCGGTGGTTTTAATGTGAATCTTACGCACGTCGTCAAGGTCATTGATGAGGCCTTCCGTACGTATGTAGGTGGCGTACGTGCCTTTCTCGATGTAGCTGCCACCCGTATTTTGGTTGTTGGCCGCCAATGCATTAAATACATCGGTAAGGCTGAGGTTCATCGACGAAAGCAGGTAGGGATCAACGGCAACTTCGTACTGTTTGAGGTATCCGCCAAAACTACTTACGTCCACAATTCCCGGAATGCCTGCAAGCTGGCGCTTTACGATCCAATCTTGGATGGTACGCAGATCCATGATATCGTACATATCTCGGTATTCAGGGTCAACCTTGAGAACGTATTGATAGATTTCACCTAGGCCGGTAGTGATAGGCATCAGTTCGGGACTACCGAAGGTTTCGGGAATATCTGAGCGCACCTCATCGATTTTTTCTTTAACGTATTGCCGAGCGTCGAGGGTGGGTACATTTTCGTTGAAAACAATGGTTACTACGGATAGACCATAACGAGATATCGAACGAATCTCTTCTACCTCTGGCAGATTCGCCATGGCAATTTCCAAAGGATAAGTAATGAATTTTTCCACTTCTTGTGGGGCGAGTGAAGGCGAAGTGGTAACCACCTGCACTTGATTGTTGGTAATGTCGGGCACCGCATCGATGGAGATATTCATCAACGCGTGAACACCAAGGAACACCATAGCCAAGGTGGACAATAAAACAACCAGCTTATTCTTGAGCGAGTATTCGATTAAATAGGTAAACATGAGCAATTTTTCACGATAACAAATGATTAATGGTTGCCACGTTTGAAAAGAAAGTGGCAGCTATACGATTGCTATGCGAAAAATGGGGGAGCGCGAAGACTTTTTGAACCTATTAGTGGAGGCGGGATAGCACTTTCTTCGAGGGGAAAAACCCAGTTAAGCACAGATAGAATGGATACTTCCTTTGAAAATGCAACTACCTCTGAGGGAAACTGAATCTTTAATTTAGGTGAAACTTTCAGAACCTCGAGATGATCTTCTCCCAAATCAAAGTGCCAGAGATCATCAAATGGAGAAGAAGATTCATTATCCTCTGTCGAAAACAAATCAGCAGAACATCCGTTTGTTTCCTCATGCGTATGCGGAATGGCGGCGTGCAGGTTGATTAATAGCACGGCCAAAAGCATAAAGAAATGTGGAATAATTTTCTGCTTCACATGGCAAAGGTAATTGACAAACCCGAAAAAAAACTTTCTGGAAAATAAAAAATCGAGTCTTCTAGCGAATTTTGTAATTTCGGCCACGTTTTTGCCACCAACAAAACAGCTTCCACCAAAAATGAATTCCTACCCTAATATCATGTCTAGTCATTCTATCGCGCCGAGTTTTCTTCCCAGACTAATCATTGGCCTACTCCTTATTTGTTTGCCCTTCGTTTTTATTCCTCAGGCAAATGCCCAAGTGCAAGGGAAAATTACCTACGAAGAAGTTTGGGAGCGAAAATTCAGAAACTGGTCATATACGCAAGAATACACTTGGGAACTCATTTTTAACGATACTATTGCTGTTTGTCGGTTTGTAAAAAAGCCCGAAGACCCAATGGAGAATCGTCCGCGTTGGATGCGCGACCCTACTGATGTTTACTTGACCTACCCCGCCGTTACAGAAGTGCATGATGCGGTAAATTTTATGCAGCGCAACTTCATTCTCAAGGGAGCTGCCCCAAATTTTCGCTGGAAAATGACTGGCAAACAAGGAATGGTTGAATCCTATCCCGGTATGGAAGCCCGAACAATTGAAGGTAAGGACACCATTCTAGCTTGGTTTTCGCCCGTTGTACCTTTATCCATTGGTCCAAGAGAATTTAGAGGTTTACCCGGAGCCATTATTTATTTAGAGCAAGATGAAGGAAGACGGAAGATTACCATTCAGAGTCTTGACCTCGATTATGTTCCAACAGAGGAAGATTTTAAAGTGGATTTTCCCAAAGGAGAAAAAAGCACCTACGAAGATTTCATCAAATTACGCATAGAAAAAACTGCTGAACTTCGAGAAATGTACGGAGGCTAAAACACGATAAAATCACACCTACCACCACCACATCCACTCAGTCATTACTCATTTTCTCCCAATGATTAAATATTACACGCTGCTCTTTGTTTTAGCACTTAGCAATCTGGCATTTTCCCAAACAACCAATATTGAAGGCAAAATAGTAGATCAAGACAAAAACGCCATGGAAATGGTTTCCGTCGTTTTACTCGAGCCCGCTGATAGTTCACTTTTGTATTACGGCTTAACTAATGCCGCTGGGGTATTCAAAATTTCCAATGTAAAACCAGGAAACTATCTTCTTCAGTCTTCCTCCATGGGGTATCAAACCCTCACCTTTCCTATTGCAGTTGGCGATGGTAAAGTTACCCCTGAAGTCTCGGAACTCCAGATGAATATGGAATCTAATGTTCTTGGTGAAATCATCATCAAGGGTGAAAGAATTCCTATTGTGATTAATCGCGATACGGTGGCGTATGATGCGGGGGCTTTTAATGTTGGTGCCGACGAAACGGCCGAAGACTTACTGCGTAGATTACCGGGAATTGAGGTTGACCCTGACGGAAACATTACCGCTCAAGGAGAACAAGTGCGTAAAGTGCTCGTTGATGGCAAAGAATTTTTTGGAGGAAATGTACAGCTTGCCACTCGAAATTTACCCGCAGACGCCATCAGCAGGGTAAAAGTGTACGACCGCAGAAGTGAAGACGCTATGTTTAGTGGTGTGGAAGACGGGCAGCGCGATAAAACCATTGACCTTGAACTAAAGGAAGACCGGAAAAAAGGCTATTTTGGTGATCTAGAAACAACCATTGGCTCCGACGAGCGCTACCGACTAAAAGGCGCTGTTCACGGATTTACCTCCACCACGAGGTTATCCGTTTTGGGAAATACCAACAACCTCAATCAATTGGGCTTCGAATATTCCGACTTGAGTAGCATGCAGGGAAGTACGCCCGGCAGAGGTGGTCGAGGTGTTTCAGTCATTTCCTCTGGAGCACCACCAATGGAGTGGGATGGCCCTAACACTGGTGTTTTTTCTTCTCTCTCTAGCGGGGTAAACCTCAATTACGACCCCAGTAAGAGAATGCGACTCAACGCCAATTACTTCCTCGCATACACCGATCATCTACTTACGGAAGATGTGAGTGCAAGAGAGTTTAATAACAACACAGGGGTAATTGTGGACGCAACGGAAGAAAATCGCCAACGCAATCTCAAGCTACGCCATCAAGCCTTTACGGAATTTCGTTGGGATGTTGACACCAATAATCGCGTGGAAATTACCCTCAACGCGAGCTTGGAAGATATCAATCAGCGTCATAGATTCTTGTTTAACAGACAAGCAAATAACGAAGTTGTATTGCAAGAAGGTACGCGTTCGCTCAGACGCGTTCGCGATGAGCTCGACCTTACCGGAAGAGTAAATTACATCCACAAATTCAAGAAAAGAGGTCGCACCATTCAGTTGGTAAACAACTTTGGTAGATTCACGGAAAATGGCGAGACCCCTTATCGTTCGGTATTTAACTTTCCGCAACAGCAAATTTTGGCAGAAGCCATCGACCAACTTCGCTTAGACGAATATCAAAACGAATTTACTACTACTCGACTTACGTTCAATGAACCACTCACCAAAAAGCAGCGACTGATTTTCTCTTACGAAAACGAAATTCGCGCACGCAGACAATTGACCAACGTTGAAGATCGCTTGCTGGGAGCTATGCTAATCGATTCCCTAAGCCCGGATTTCCGCTTCAACCTAATGGAAAACTCAGCCAGCGCAGCCTACGCGTATGCATTTAGGGAAGAAAACGAATTGACTTTCACCGCAAAGTTCAGCAATTTCCAGCAAAATGCCAATGACGAAAGAAGTAATTTTGTTGTGCCAGGATTAGATAGAAATTATTTTCTCCCGTCCATCTCTTGGTATCGTATGAATAGAGGTTTTGGACGAACCTATGCGGGAATTACCAGAGACGTTGGTCTTCCTGGACTCGGTCAGTGGTTGGTGAATCCCGACTTGCGTGACCCCTTATTCATCGTAGAGGGAAATCCAGATTTAACACCGGAAATTCGCAATAATGCCTACTTCAATTATTTCCGCTACAATCAGTTTTCACAGAGCAACGTTTCCTTCAATTTCAACTTCAGCGTTACCGAAAACCCCATTGTAAACGGACAATTTATCGGTGATAACTTTGAGCGCATCATGCAACCGGTAAACGTTGATAACTTGCAGTACAGTTCTTCGTTTGGCACCAATTATCGTTTTCCCTTGAAAAAACTGAAAGTCTTTATTCGTACCGGAGCGCGTATCGGGTATTCATTTGTAAATACGCCTATTAATCAGCAGGAAAATTTACAGGAAAATACCAATCTGAATACCAACTTCTCAATAAACAATTTTGCCAAGGGGAAATGGGAATACACCATTCGTGGTTCTTGGGGAATGAACTGGGCCGACTTTTCCGCAAACCCCGAGCTCAATCAGTATTTCAGCAGTCAAAACTACGTCGGCACCGTAATTTATAAGCCAACCGAAAAAATCATCATTCGCACCGAAATGGATTACATGCTTTTCTCCCAGGAAGACTTTGGTGATCAGGTAGCTATTCCCAGATGGAATGCAAGTATCAGTTATTCTTGGAATAAGAGCGGAGATTTTATCACCAGAATAACAGCCTTCGACATCTTAGGAAGAAACATTGGTTTACAACGTTTTGCCAACGCAAACTTCGTAAGACAAACCGAAACGAACCTTTTGACGCAATACTTTTTGTTTAGCGTGATTTACAAGTTTAGAAAACAATAGAAGGTTGAATATCAATAAACTTTGATAGCTTTTCGTGCAGACTTAAAAATCCGTACCGATGGAAAAGTGCCATACTCTTGGTAGAATCAAACCATCTTCGATACCACGGGCGTAATCTACGCGAACAAAATATCCGAACAACTGAGCACGTAAGCCAACACCCATTCCAGCAATGATGGGTTCCTTGTTGCTATTTATTACAACGCGGATATTCCCTCTGTCGATTACCTGATTGTTTATGGCATTTTCTTCGACATAAGGAGTAAGGCCATTCCAAGCCGTACCAACATCAAAAAATGGCATAATCTGAAATGAATTGACAAAATCATTCAGGATAGGGCGCTTCAACAAATAGCGGAAGAGTGGAATTCGAAGTTCGGAGTTGATTACGGCGAAACTATTTCCATTTCGAGCATTTTGGAAAAATCCGCGCATATTGGTGGCCAAGGTTTGAAAGATGTAGTTTTCATCCGCAATAGGCACGGATTCGTCAATCTGAGGGATAAACTGGTTATCAACTCCACCAAGGAAGTGTATCAACTTCTCACGACCAAAGGAGGTTCCTATTGCCACGCGATTAGCCCAAATTACCGGTCCGTGTACTTGACTATAATTTCTAAAATCGATTCCTAGCGTATGCAGACCACTTGGAGAAGTTTCCAAGCGACGATAGTATTCGGTAAACACCTTATAACGCGTACCTTGCATTAGATTTACACCCATTAAGCGAACATTATCAAAAATGTAGGCGGCGCGGAGACTTCCGAAGAACTCGTATGTGGTAGGTTCTCGCAAACTATTTAGCTCTCGAGAAAGCACCAATCGATGATCCATACGGAGTGCTCCGGCAAATTGAATAGCCGAAACGGGAGAAAAGGGATAGGTATATTGTTGTTTAACTTCGTGTGAGAAAAAGCGATTAAAAGTTTCGGAACTCAGTAGTTCTACCTGACTGCGACGGAAGAAGAAGGTTTCCTGATTGAGTCGGCTTCGCTTGTTGGCAAAACGCAGGAAAATCTCGTGGTTAGGACTTAAGCTAGATCCCGGAAGGGGGGTGAAATTTGTACGAAAAGCTAGGGTAACCATGTAGTCCTCCATCAAATCTGCCATTCCTAGGCGGAACACTCCATTAAATCCAGGGTTGAGCATATTGGCATCCGGTCTTCCTGTAAAAGGTTGATATTGTGGATTCAGAAAAGTGTTATCAAGCTGAAAGGTAAGTTCATCTTGGAAGAAGCTCAAGAAATAATTCCGCTTAGGAGGTAAATTAAACTCTGAAGCGGTCATCGGCTCTTCAATGGCAATCGTTCTAAATACCGGTTTCTGATCGTTCGGTCTGGTAGGTCGTTTTTCCTGAATCAAACCTAATTCTCGCAATACAGATTCATCAAAAGTGTAATTGTAGATATCCACTTCATATTCCGTAAGAGGTTGGTCAAAAAAGTCTAAGTCTGGAGGAGTATCCGCAGTATCCGGCTTAGGTTGTTGATTTTGGGGTAAAGGCCGTCGAGTGATAAATTGTCCCGGATCTGAACGGTCGGCCTCAAAAATCCGATGTCGTTTATTCATAAAAACGGTATAGTACATCTTGCCGTTTTTCGTATCCATCGCAGCTCTACGGATATTTCGAGTGAGTTCCGAAACGGGATAACTTTCAAAGGTATAATTGTAATGCGTGATGGTATCTACATACGCGATATTTGAATCCATCACTACCAAAAAGTCGTTTCTCACCCCATCGCCTCTGCGCAAATAGTGCAGGTAACCACTCCCCCACTCGGTAGCTTGAATCTCACTAATTCCCGGGGTGTTGGTTACTCTACGTAATTCTTGATTTGGTCCAGCAGATAAACGATAGATAAACAAATCGAAAGCACGATTAAAGTCATCCTCTCGAGCGCCAGACTCCAGTTGTGTTTCGGGTCGATCAGAAGAAAAGACGATTTCACTACCTCCGCGAATAAACGAAGGCCACATATCTGTGTAATCATCCGAGGTGAGGGCTTGGTAACTGGTACTTAAAATTGTGTAGAGATAGATATTGGTTTGTCCATTTCTTGTGGCGGAAAGCACAAATTGCCTTCCATCGGGTGAATATTTAAACTGATTAATTTTATCCGAGCCGAAAAAGCTTTTCTTTTCCAATTTACGCTTTTCCACATCATAGAAATAAAGCCAGGTAAAACCCTTTTCCTCGGTAATAAATGCGAGTATTCGACCGTTGGGATGCCAATCGAGCAGGGGAAAACTGCGGTCGCGGTTTTGATCGATTTTGTAGCCGCCTTTATAAATAAGTCTGCGACGCTTCTTTTGTTTATCGTAAAGGAATACACGAAATTCGTTGAGATTATGCTCCACGTAGGCGAAGTGCGTACCTTTAGAATTTACCGCCAACTCGCCTGATTCTCTACCCGCACGAAACTTTCGAAACTGTGCCCCATCAATTTTATCACCCCGAAGCATTTCTTGATATTTTCCACGATAAAATTCGGTAAACATTCGGGAGAGCTGCCCCATTTCCACGCCCAAAACGAACTGGAAGGCCGACTCAACATTGCGTTCCACCAAAGTCATGTAAAAAATATTCCGAATAACATTCTTGCCATAGGTTTCCGCAATAAAGTGCCATAAAGCGTGTCCAACTACTTCCGATTCTTCGGGGCCCAAACGATTGAAGCGTTTATAGGTTTTATTGGATACCCCTTCCCTTACTGCTTCGTCGAGCTCGATGGTCCAGGGGGTACTGAGATAGGAAATCAATCCGTCGATAAACCAGCCGGGCAAATTCAATAAGGCGCTATTACGAATAGACTCCGTGAGGTCACCATACATCGTGTAGGTAAGCATCACCTCGGCAATGGCCTTACGGATTTGATCTTCCATTTTGCGATAATCACCGTCGAAATGAACGAAGAGCTTACTACCTGCTAAGCGCGTCATACCACCACTATTTTGCGGCGTTTCCTCTATGGAGATGAGATTACTCTGCTTGAGATCCGAGAGCGTGGTAAAAACGATGACTTGCAGGCGATTATTAAAATCCGTTTCCAACCGCCGCGTAAGCGAAGTGATATTGCGATCCACCATTAAGGCAACTTTTCGCGGCAAATTGCGGTCGTTGCCGTAATAATACACATCAAAACCATCTAAGCGGTAAACGCTCCAGTTTTGCTCGTTGTACTGAACCCTATTTTTTCCAAATTGCTGAAGCGTACCGTAAAAAAACTGGGCATAAGAAGAGTGTCCAAGCCAAAAAAGCAAGCAGAGAAGGAGCCATTTTTTAGAGTTCAACATTCTTCTTTCGATGATTAAAACCGGATATTCAATTATACAAAACGATCGCCTTCGATAATTCGCACATCTGTTACAAAATCGCGCACGCGTTGTTCACTGCTTTTCCTACATATTAGCAAGGCATGAGGGGTGTCAACCACAATAAAATCCTCCAAACCTTCAATAACCGCAAGTTTTTGGTTATTCAAATGTATGATATTATTCTTTGAATCGTAGAGCAAATATTTTTTTCCAACAACCACATTATTGTTGGCATCTTTAGGCAACTGTGATTCAAGTGCTCCCCAAGCCCCCAAATCAGACCAGCCAACATCAACGGGCACAACATATACATTGCGAGCCTTTTCCAGTAAAGCATAATCGATACTCTCATTTTCCAGTCGTGGGTAAAAAGCATTGATTTGCTTTACCTCTTCCGTTGTATCGAGAAAATTTAGATTTGGTTCAAAAGCTGAGGATAATTCAGGAATAAATTCGTTCAGTGCTGCCTCAAAAGCCTGCACATTCCAGAAGAAAATGCCCGCATTCCACAAAAAGTCGCCGCTATCCAAAAATGTCTTGGCGATTTCTTCAGATGGTTTTTCGGTAAAGGTTTTCACCTTAAAAACCGCTTTATGCTCGGATGGGGAAACGTATTGAATATATCCATAGCCGGTGTGAGGAATGTGAGGCTTAACGCCCAAAGTAATCAAATGATTGTTATTCAAAGCATAATCCAGCACCTCGTTGCAAATATTACAGAATAGTTCTTCCTTAATGATGAGATGGTCGCTGGGGCAAACCATTACAGAGGCGTAAGGGTTGCGCTTCTTCACCTTCATCATTCCGTAAGTGATAGCAGGTGCAGTGTTACGTCTTGCTGGTTCAACAATGATGTTTTTTTCAGAAAGCTCTGGAAGCTGTTCCATAACAAGATCAACATATCCAGAAGTGGTACAAATCAAAATTTGATCTGCGGAAACCAAACATCTTGCCCTATCCCAGGACATCTGCAATAGAGATTTTCCAACTCCCAAAATATCTAAAAACTGTTTCGGCTTTTGTGAAGTACTCTTAGGCCAAAATCTGCTCCCTACTCCACCGGCTAAAATCAGGACGAACTTGTCGTTCTGCATAAAAAGTATTTTAAATTACAAATGTAGTTCAATGACGCTAGCTTTGAAATTAATCTTTCCCTCTAATTGGAAAAATTATTCATTACTTTCAATGTTTGCTCAACAGCCTCATCGGTAATATGAATATGCGTAACCATGCGCAACGCTCCGCCACCCATTTCAATGATTCGCACATCATTATTTTCCAAATAGTTAATCACCTCTTTTGGGTTCACTTTGGAGTAAAAAATCACAATATTGGTTTGTGGTTCTACCACGCGCTCAACCCAATCAAGAGCAGCAATTCCCTCGGCTAATTTCTTGGCACGTAAATGATCATTCTCCAATCTATCTACATGATAATCTAAGGCATAAATACCGGCGGCTGCCAAGTATCCCGCCTGGCGCATTCCTCCTCCCAAACGCTTGCGGATGCGTCTTACCTCATGATACATTTTTTCGCTTACAAGCAAAACACTACCCACCGGACAGCCTAAGCCCTTCGACAAACAAATGCTCATACTATCGTAGAGTCCGTGATGATCTACCGTAGTTTGTCCGGTAGCCACCAAAGCATTAAACATACGAGCGCCGTCCATGTGCAGGGGTAGGTTATACTCATTTGCGACTTCCTTAATGGCGTGTATGCTTTGCAAATCGTAACAGGTTCCGCCAGCCTTATTACCCGTATTTTCCAATGAAATAAGCCGAGTACGGGCGGCGTGTTCATTCTCAGGGTTAATGGCTTTACGCACGTCATCGGCATGCAAACACCCATTTTCTCCATACACCAGCCTAACACTTGCTCCGGTATTAGCGGCTACTCCTCCACCTTCATACCAGTAAATATGGGAGCGTTCTTCACAAATCACCTCTTCACCCGGCTTGAGATGGTACATCATAGCAATTTGGTTTGCCATGGTACCACTCGGACAAAATAATCCACGTTCAAAACCAAAAAGTGCCGATAATTTATTTTCCAACTCCCGTACAGTGGGATCAATATCAATCACGTCATCACCCACCACCGACTGCATCATTGCCGCGAGCATCGAACGCGTAGGCTGGGTAACCGTATCAGAGCGTAAATCTATTTTTTGCATATCAATATGTGTCTTCCTAAAAAAATGTATAGGCAATGTAAATGATACCAACTAGCTTTCAATGCCTAAAACAAAAACGCTTACACGCGTTTTCTAGGCCGTGAATATACAACTTTAATGGGATTAATGTGTGTACCTTTGCAGCGAAGTAATGAGTGGTGATTTATGAGTACATGTTTAGGCCATGACCATAAAATCAGCTAAACGACTAAACGCCTCAACGACTAAACCCTAATAATTAAAGGGGCGCGACAATTACGCGATTTATCGCGTATTCTTGTAAAGATCAAAAAATGGACAGAAAGAAAGACATACGGAGTTTGAAGATGGACGAGTTGCACGCGGTTCTGAGTGAACTGAAGCAACCGGCTTTTCGGGTGAGGCAAATTGAAGAATGGGTATGGCGCAGGTCGTGCAAAGATTTTGCGGAAATGACCAATCTACCTGCCAGTTTGCGCGAAGAGCTAGCCGAACGCTTTAGCATTCATCAAATTACCGTTGACGATATGCAGCGCAGCGTAGATGGCACCATCAAAAATGCTGTTAGGTTGCACGATGGCCGCATTGTTGAATCGGTTTTAATTCCTACCGATAAACGCATTACGGCGTGTATTTCTTCCCAAGTAGGCTGTAGTTTGGATTGTCATTTTTGCGCTACTGCCAAATTAAAGCGCATGCGAAACCTCAATGCGGAAGAGATTTACGACCAAGTGGTTAACATAAAAAATCAGGCGGAAACCTATTTCAATCGTCCACTCACGAATATTGTGTACATGGGCATGGGCGAACCTCTTCTCAACTACCAAAACGTGTTGGGATCGATTGAAAAAATATGTGGTGATTCCGGCTTAGGCATGGCGCCCAAACGCATTACCGTTTCTACGGTGGGTATTGCCAAAATGATTAAAACCCTCGCCGACGATAATCCCCGAACCAACCTTGCTCTTTCTCTGCACTCAGCTCGCAACGAAGTTAGAGAAACCATCATGCCCATTACCAAGAGTAATCCCATTGAACTTTTGAGAGAAGCCATGAATTATTGGTACGCCAAAACTTCAAAAAAGGTGACATTCGAGTACGTTATTTGGAAGGGCATCAACGACCAAAAAGAAGATATTCAAGCTTTAGTAAAATTGTGTAAGCAAGTGCCTTCTAAGGTCAACATCATTGAATACAATCCCATTGGCGACGAACGTTTTCGCATGGCAGACAGCGATGTCATTCAGGCTTATCAAGATGCGTTGGGAGAAATTGGCGTTATTGCAAAGGTTCGTCAAAGTCGTGGCAGCGACATCGATGCGGCTTGTGGGCAATTGGCAAATAAAAATTTAGCTAATATCACGGTTTAACCTTTTTCTTTGCTCGCTTTTGCGTTAATTTGGCGTTTTAATTTTTTCTTTATGCTTGTTCAAGAACTTATAGACATCTCCATCAAAACCCTTGACCCCAAACAAACGGTGCAAGATGCCTTGGACAGCATTCAAGATCAGCTATTGCAAAACGTTTTGGTACGCGAAGAAAACCAGCTTTTGGGGATTCTTTCGGAAGACCAACTCTTGGATGCTGATCCGGAAAACGTGCTCGAGAAGCTCTTGCAAAACCTACCACCCGTTGTTAGCATTCAGTACAATTCCAGCGAAATTGAAGCCTTTCGATTGATGTCTGAACACAAGCTGGAACTTCTACCCGTGGTTGACGAGGAGAAAAATTACCTGGGAAGCATCAGCATGCGAAAGGCCTTTTTCCATTTGGCGGTTCGCCTGAATCCCAGTTCAGCAAGAGGCATTATTGTGTTGAAAGTTCATCATCTAAACTATCAACTCAGTCAAATTGCCCAGATTACCGAAAGTGGCGATGCGCGAATTTTCTCCGTTCAAGTTCAAGATGCTCAAGATAATAAGTCGCTATTGGTTACCATTCTTACCGACAAGGAAGATCTTGACGGAGTAATACAAACATTCAGACGCTACGAATACGATGTGGTTGCTACATTTTATCAAAGCATCGATAAGTATCGACTTCAAGAGAGGTATAATTCACTCATGCGTTATCTCAACACCTAGCAAAAAATGAAGATAGCCGTATTTGCCACTACCATTTACAACGAAGCACGTCATTACGTGGAAATTTTCATTGAAGAACTCGCGCGCAATGGAGTAGATTATTATCTGCATGAAAATATCGTTTTCAATCACAATTTTGATTTACCGAGTGAGGTAAAAACCTGGAAGAGCAGAGAGGATTTAATGGCTATTTCTCCCAAGTTTCTGATAACCTTAGGGGGTGATGGCACATTTTTAAAGTCGGCCACGTATGTGCGCGACGCCAATATTCCCATTCTCGGGATTAACACCGGTCGATTAGGCTTTTTGGCTAACGTTGCCCGGCACGAGAGCAAAGCGGCGGTGAATGATTTACTCAACGACAACTTTCATATCAACAAACGTTCGGTACTCGATATTGAAGTGGTAGGCGGCGAACAACCCGAATGGCCTTATGCGCTAAACGAAATTACCGTAGCTCGCAAGGATTCCACTTCGATGATTACTATCCACACTTGGCTCGATGATGAATTTCTATGTAGCTACTGGTCCGACGGTTTAGTAATTGCCACCCCGACTGGTTCTACGGGCTACAATTTAAGTTGTGGCGGACCCATTATTATGCCCGGAACAGACGCATTTGTGATAACTCCGGTGTCGCCCCACAATTTAAATGTACGTCCCTTCGTTATTCCTAATCACCGTTGTATTCGTTTAAAGGTAGATTCACGCGAATCCAATTATCTTGCTTCGCTGGATTCACGCATACACAGTATGCCTTTAGAGACAGAAATTCGGGTGAGAAAGGCTGATTTCAATATAATTATGGTTCAAACAGAACAGCAAAAATTTACAAAAACACTCAGAGAGAAACTCTATTGGGGTAAGGATTTTCGAAACTGAGAAAGGAGTATGATGCGGGAACGTGTTTTTTTATTAGTTCTATTATTTGCCCTAAGCATGAGCTACGGGCAGCGCTTTGAAATTGGCGCTACTGGAGGTGGGTCGAACTTCATCGGTGATGTTGGCCCAAACAATTTCCATTTGCCCAATGGTTGGTATGGCGGTGCTTTCTTTAGATCAAATATCAATACCTACTGGTCATTACGTGTTTCTTACAATCAAGGGATGGTCATGGCAAACGATGCCGATGCGAATTGGGATTGGCGTCGTCATCGCAACTTATCATTTCAATCGGAAATCAGAGAGGTTTCACTATGGTTTGAGTTTAACTTCTTCGAATTTGTAGGCAGAAGAAAAGGTTCACAGTCTTTGTATATCTTTGGCGGATTGGGTTTATTTATGTTTGATCCTATGACGGAATTTGAGGGCGAAATGGTTCGTCTTCAGCCATTAGGCACCGAAGGGCAGGGTACGCCGCTCAGCAATAATCCCGTTTACGGACTTTCAGATTATATTCTTCCGTTTGGCATAGGTTGGAAAATTGCGGTAAATAAAACCATTACCATTGGGGGTGAAGTCGGCTTTCGTCGTACCGGCACCGATTATCTTGACGATGTAAGCGGCTTTTATGTAGATGCCAACTTACTATCGGAGTTTAATGGGCCGGTAGCCGCGGCACTTTCAGATCGCACTGGAGACCCTCGATCAAAGAATGGACAACTGCGAGGAAACCCAAATCGAGATGATTGGTATATTTTTTCGGGGATTACATTGAGTTTTAAACTATATTCGGCCCGTGAAAAGTGCGCACGCTTTTAAGCAACCAAAAGATTGATGATGAACAATTTACCAAATCAAGACCTCAAACATCTACCCCGCCATCTTGCAATTATCATGGATGGCAATGGCAGATGGGCAAAAAAGAAGGGGTATATTCGGTCTATTGGACATAGAAATGGAGTGGATGCTCTGCGAGAAATCACCACAGCATGTGCGGAAATTGGTATCTCCTATCTCACCGTTTATGCCTTTTCCACGGAAAATTGGAATCGCCCACAATCGGAAGTAAAAGCATTGATGACCCTTTTGGTTAGTTCACTGAAAAAAGAGTTGTCCACCTTAATGAAAAACAATATTCGCTTATCAGCCATTGGAGATATTAGTCTACTCCCCGCAAAATGTCGGAGAGAACTCCTTGAAGTTATGGACCAAACCTCTCGCAATAGCAGAATGACCTTATCTTTAGCGCTCAGTTACAGTTCACGTGTAGAGATGGTTCACTGCATGAAGAAAATTGGGCAGAAGCTCATAGATGGTGATATTAATATCAGCGATATCGACGAATCGTTAATTGCGAATAACC
>JBHYFA010000039.1:0-9096 GCA_051859825.1 Schleiferiaceae bacterium | reverse complement strand
TTTGGTATGCCTGACCCTGATTGACTGATACGCACGGGAGGGGAAATGCGCGTAAGCAATTACTTGTTGTGGCAAATAGCCTATTGTGAGCTTTATTTTAGCGATAAGCTCTGGCCCGACTTCGGGAGGGAAGACTTAATTGCGGCGCTTATGGAATATCAAAATAGAGAGCGGCGCTTTGGAAAAACCAGCGAACAGATTGCGGAGGAAAAAGTATCATAAGAATTGCGGAAGAAAACACTTACATGCACACTAGAAGAAACACGGCAACCCTAAGGCGATTTTACAGTCTTCTCTGTTTATTTCTACTTCCTGCCTTCATCTTTGCTCAACAAGAGCCGAAAGAAGAAATTGATTTAATTGCAGACTACGAGTACGAAGTTGGGGGTATCACGGTTACCGGAACCAACAACCTCGACCACAATGTAATCATTCTTTTGGCGGGAATTAATGTGGGAGATCGACTAAGCTTTCCTTCAGATAAAGTCTCCGACGCCATTAAGAATCTTTGGAAACAAAAACTATTCGACGACGTAAAGATTTTTGTTACCGCCAAAAAGGGGCGAATTATTTACTTGAATATCGAAGTTCAGGAACTCCCAAAACTATCTAAGTATTATTTCACCGGTATCAAAAAAGCACGAAAGGATGATTTGCGGGAGTTGTTAAAGCTTTCGAGAGGTAGGGTGGTAACTGAAAACCTCATTATTCAAGCAGAAAATAAAACACGCAGGTATTTTATAGATCGGGGTTATTTGAACACAAAGGTTAAAGTTAGAGTAATTCGCGACACAACCGAAACCAACGCCGTCATTCTCGGTATTTCGGTAAATACGGGAGAAAGAGTAAAAATCGACGAAATACATTTTGTTGGCAACAATTCCCTTTCCTCTAATACCTTACGTAAAGCCATGAAAGACACCAAGCGTCATCGCTGGTGGAACATTTTCAAAACTTCCAAGTTCTTGCAAGATGATTACGAAGAGGATTTAAGTAATGTTATTGACAAATATACGGAGAATGGTTTCCGAGATGCACGAATCGTAAAAGACACGATGTATTTTGTTAGCGAAAACCGTGTAGTGCTGGAAATCAAAATTGAGGAAGGAAGGAAATATTACTTCCGAAATATTCATTGGCTTGGCAACACAAAATATTCCAATGAAGTACTCTCGAATATCTTGGGAATAAAACCGGGCGACCCTTACGATTCGAAGTTATTGCAAGAACGCCTTTTTGCCGACAGAAACGGAAGAGATATCACGTCCTTGTATCTCGACAATGGCTATTTATTTTTCAACCTCTCCCCTATAGAAACGGCAGTTGAAAACGACTCGATTGATTTGGAAATGCGTATTCGTGAGGGGCAGCAAGCCACCATTAACAGAGTAACGATTTCTGGAAACGACAGAACCAATGATCACGTAATTATGCGTGAAATTCGCACACGTCCGGGCGAGCTTTTCCGTCGAAGCGATATCCAACGTACCATGCGAGAATTGGGACAGCTTGGTTATTTTGAACCTTCAGAGTTAGATGTAAAGCCCGTTCCCAATCCTGAAACCGGAATGGTAGATATTGAATACGTTTTGGTGGAGAAAAGCACCAGTCAGCTTGAACTCCAAGGTGGATGGGGAGCAGGATTTGTTGTAGGTACACTAGGTTTGAGCTTCAACAACTTTTCGGCAAAAAATATTTTCAACAAGCGCGCTTGGAAACCCCTGCCTACCGGAGATGGTCAAGCCATCAACATGCGTGCGCAGAGTACCGGTAGATTCTTCCAAAACTACAGCATTTCCTTTACCGAACCCTGGCTGGGTGGTAAAAAACCCAATGCCCTAACAGTGTCGTTGTTTCACTCCGTACAGAACTTAGGATTTTTCTCTGGCAATATGGACGAAAACTCCCTACGTATTACTGGTGCAACTGTGGGTTTAGGAAGAAGAATAAAGTGGCCCGATGACTATTTCACCTTTTATCAGGCAATTGATATCAAGCGTTACAACCTTCGAGAATTCGAACTCGGAATACCCGAATTTAGAAATGGAACGTCTGACAACATCAGCTACATGGTTCGCCTTGGCAGAAATAATACCGATGTTCCCATCTTCCCTACACGTGGTAGCACATTTAATTTGAGTTTAAAATTAACGCCTCCATTTAGCATGCTCCGCAATATTGACCCCTCAGAATTGCAAGGAGCAGAAGCCTACAGAATTCTTGAGTATCACAAGTGGAAATTCGACTGGACTTCTTACATGGAACTCTTTAAGAATATTGTACTAAGTACGCACATGGAGTTTGGTTTTATGGGTAGATACAACCGTAATTTAGCCGTATCGCCTTTTGAACGTTTCTTCATGGGAGGAGATGGTTTGATGAACTTCGCTCTCGATGGGCGGGAAATCATTGCGCTACGAGGATACCCGAACAACTCCATTATTCCGGACCCGAGTAATTTCAACGTTGGTGGAACGGTGTATAATAAATTCACAGCTGAGTTGCGATTTTTAGTTTCTCCTAACCCTAGCGCACAAATTTGGCCTATTATCTTTGCCGAGGCTGGCAATAACCACCTAGACATTCGGGACTTTAATCCTTTTAGCCTACGCAGATCAGTAGGTACTGGACTCCGTATATTTATGCCCATGTTCGGTTTACTTGGCATAGATCTTGGCTATGGGTTTGATCCGTTCGTTGGTGGTTCCGGCCCAAGTGGATGGAATACACACTTTATCATTGGACAACAGTTTTAGTCGGCCTAATTATGTATAAATCCCTTAGCAAAAATAGCCCTGTTTCCATAACGAAGAATGCTATCGTTATGGCAATACTTTTTTTATCCTTCGCCATACAACCTATCTTTGCCCAGCAACAAAGAATTGCCATTGTTGACACGGATAAAATTCTGCGTCGTATTCCAGAATACAATTCTGCTCAGAAAGAACTCGATCAACTTTCAGGAAATTGGGAAGGTGAGGTTGAAGCACTCATGATGGAAGCCCAAGCAATGGCAAAAGCTTACCGTGCTGAAAAGGTGTTGCTTACCGAAGAAATGCGCAAAGAACGTGAAGAAGCAATCGCTAAAAAAGAAAAAGAGGCACGTGAGTTGCAAAGAAAGTATTTCGGTCCCAAAGGGGAATTATTTCAAAAAAGAATGGAAATGGTAAAACCTATCCAAGACCAAGTGTATAATGCAATTCAAGATGTAGCTTTGCGCCGCAAATACGACCTCGTATTGGATAGAGCCAACGCATTGACCATTCTTTATGTAAGTGAAAAAATGGACATCAGTGATGAAGTCCTATCTAAACTCGGATATCGTTAAGTTAAAAACCCAATCTATGACTATCAAAAACAAACTATCAACCTTTTTCGCAATCTTAGCCATTAGCTTTAGTGGAGCTATTCAAGCTCAGAAGTTCGGCCATGTAAATCTCCAAGAATTTGTTGCGTCCATGCCTGAATACAAAACGGCTGAAGAAAATATGGAAAAATTCCAAGAAAGTCTTCGTGCTGAACTCATGGAAATGCAGCAAGAAATTATGGATAAAGAGAAGCGTTTAGCAAGAGATGCTGCTGATCTTACCGAATTGGTGCGCCAGAAAAAAGCGAGAGAAATTGAAGAAATGCGCGAAAAATTCCAAGAGTTTATTCAAGAAGCCCAGCAATTGGTGCAGAATGAAGAAATGAAGGAATTAAGCCCCATCTACGACTTAATCGAAAAAGCGGTAGCTGAAGTAGCAAAAGAGCACAGCTACACCTACATTTTCGACTCATCGAAAGGCAAAAGTGTACTTCATACTACTGGAGAGGACGTGAGTCCGTTGCTTAAGAAACAATTAGAGAAGCTCCGCGCCAGCAAATAATAATTGGCTGGCTATAAAGTCCAATAGCTTCGTTATGCTCAATTGAAAATCCAGTCATTTACTTCAGTAAACTCCTTGATTTTCAATTATCGCAAGCCTCGCTCTCGAACTTTCTAGCCTAGCCACTTGAAGATTTTGTATTAAAGTCCGATATTAAAACTGCGATACTTATGTTTCGCAGTTTTTTTTACCCCAATATTAGCTTTCAAAAATAATGACACTACCTTTGGCGTTTAAAATTCCGTGTTAAAGGATGCGATTGCAAAGCTTATGAAGTGCACTGATGAAATTGGCCCCATTGGTATTTTCGACTCAGGCGTTGGTGGTTTAACCATTGCTAGAGCTATTCGTGAACATCTACCCAACGAAGATATCATTTATTTCGGTGATACGCTTCACCTGCCTTACGGTGAAAAATCTGCCGAAGCCATAAAAAAATACAGCAAAGACATCACTTCTTTCTTGATTTCGCAAGGAGCAAAGTGCATCGTTATTGCGTGTAATTCGGCTTCAGCTACCGCATACCATTTCCTAAGAGAAAACTTTCCTGGCAAACTTATTTTCAACGTAATTGACCCCGTAACAAATTACTGTGAAATTAACGGATTCAAATCGATTGGGGTTATTGGTACCAAGGCAACCATTGGCTCGCAAACCTATCAAAAGGCACTAGAAAGCAATGCGTCAAACCCAGAGGTAATAGCCAAAGCAACTCCGCTATTGGCCGCCATGGTGGAAGAAGGCTTTGTGGAAGGCCCCGTAGCCGAGTCGGTACTTTCGGCCTATTTAACCAATCACGAGGTGGTTAGCACAGACGCGCTCATTCTTGGCTGTACGCATTATCCTTTGTTGAAAAACACCATCGCTACCTTAATAAGCAGCCAAACGCACATTATTGACACGCCGAAAATCGTGGCCTTATCCATTGAACATGCGTTAAAAGAAAAAGGGCTGCTTCACGCGGAAACAGCCCTTGTTGGTGCTACAAAGTTTTTCTTATCAGACCTCACTTCTTCATTTGTGAAACAAGCGGAGTTATTCTTCGGAAAATCCTTAGAAGTTTCCGAAATACGTTTGTCCTAAATTAATGTCTGTCTATAAAGTCCGATGACGGCGTTATGCTCATCCAAAAACCAGGTCAATTACTAATGTAAACTCCCTGATTTTCAGATTTCGCATGCCTTGTCCTCGAACTTTCTAGCCTAGACATTTGGACTTTATGGACAGACTCTAATTAAAGTCTGTCCATAAAGTCAGGAGTCTGATTCAGAAATGTCCATGTAGTAGCCTTCGCAAACACCTACAAAAACTGAACAGGACATTCCATAACTTGTCCCGATATTTATGTCGGGATGACAACTGAAAATACAATCATTTGCATATGAAAGTTCAGAAGCATGGCGCACGTAGGATTGAAAAACAAGGAGTTGACTAAAGTCAATGACTGTTTTCAATCCTGCGTGCAACGCCGCTAATGGACTTTATGGACAGACTGCTTAGGGAATCCACTTAATATCCTTGAAGTCGGGTTTGCGTTTTTCCAAAAAGGCATTTCTCCCCTCTTTTGCTTCGTCAGTCATGTAGGCCAAGCGCGTGGCTTCACCCGCGAATACCTGTTGACCCACCATTCCGTCGTCGGTAAGGTTGAAGGCGAATTTGAGCATTTTGATAGAGGTGGGCGACTTAGCTAAAATCTCCTGCGCCCATTCAAAGGCGGTTTCCTCCAACTTATCATGAGGAACAACTGCATTCACCATCCCCATTTCGAAAGCCTCCTGAGCGGAGTAATTTCTTCCCAAGAAAAAGATTTCGCGTGCGCGCTTCTGCCCCACCATTTTGGCAAGATACGCGGAACCATAACCCCCGTCAAAGCTAGTAACATCGGCGTCGGTTTGTTTGAAAATGGCGTGTTCTTTACTGGCTAATGTCAAATCACATACTACGTGTAAACTATGTCCACCCCCTACTGCCCAACCGGGTACTACAGCGATTACCACTTTAGGCATAAAACGGATGAGTCGTTGAACCTCGAGAATATTCAAGCGAGGCATTCCGTCATCATCTACATAACCTTGATGGCCACGAGCACGTTGGTCGCCCCCACTACAGAAGCTCCAAATCCCATCTTTAGGTGAAGGACCTTCACCGGAAAACAATACCACGCCAATACTGGTATCCTCCCGAGCATCTAAAAAAGCATCGAAGAGTTCAGCCACCGTTTTGGGGCGGAAGGCGTTGCGAACTTCAGGACGATTGAAAGCAATTCGAGCTACGCCTCCGCTTTTTTTATAGGTAATGTCCTCGTAGTTTTTGTTTTTTACGTCTGTCCAATTCATAAAAAGGTTTTATTTAATACAATGAAAATACGAAACAGGTTTAGCAAATGTGAAAAATAAACGCCCCGGACTAATCCGAGGCGTAAAATATTAGTGTATGCAAAAATACGGATTACTCCTCTGCTCCAGGTCTTTTTTTCGATCCCAAAGCAATCTTCATTTGGGTAACTAGGCGACGTTTCTTGGCATTTCGAGCTAAAATAAATATGGTTTCATTGGCACCATCAAACAGTACATGCCCTGGGTCAAAAATCATCTCTTCACGACTAAAGTCATAAACATCACGAGAGTCAAATTCGCCTCGTGCGTCGATTTTACTTGCGGTAAGCACCTTATTACCTGTTCCCAGTGTGTGTGGCTGATTTACACTACTCGACTCAATATCAAAATCAGCTAAATCACCATTGTAACTGGGGTGTAATACGTATAGATTATCTTGATGGAAAAGGAACGAAAAACCCTTTGTAGGAGTGAAGTTGGTGTACACATTGGAAGAAGGGATAACCTCCGTAAATTGAATTTTACCATCGGGAAGCATTTTGATAAGCATAATATCACGGTAAATATAATGCTTTACAACAGCTTCTGTACCAGAGGATATCTGCATAAATCGCTTTGAAACAACTTCCATGTTCTGCGCAAAGAGATAGATATTCCCATTGCGATCGCGGTGGGTTTGAGAAAGTATATATTCCGTTGCCGGAGCATCTTTTTCTACATCTTTTGGTTTGATTCTCTTCTTCTCGATGATTGAGGCTGCGAGTGCTTCACCGTCAAAAGACTCAACCTTAATGTCGTCAATTGCACCACGGCCGGGATTAAAACGAATGGTTGCCGCACCGATTAGGTCACCGCCAATCTTGCTAGAAACCAAACCACGGAAATACACATTCCCGTCACTTCCCATGTGCATCACGTAATCGCGAAGGACGTAGCCATCAATATCCAACGAGTAGAATACCGCTCCGTCTTTGGTGATCTCGTAAAATCCGTTAAATTGCGAGAACTTACCTTTATTACCCTTGTGAATAAGTGCATAGTAAGCCTTGTCCTCATTAGCAATAACCAACTGACCTTCATGCTGACGATACTCTTCGCTAGCACGTACTTTCTTTTCAAAAATAACCTTTCCGGCAGTATCAAGTGCTACGTAGGAAAACTCTATGGCTTCACCACGACTGCAATTGAGTTGGGACAAATAACCTCGAACAGATGACTCCGAATCGTAGAGATATTTAAGGGATGATGACAAATCATTTCCGCCGCACTGACTCGCGCGGGCAAAATACGTTGGTCTTCTGCCTATAGGCTGATTATTCGGACCCAAAGGCCATAAATAAAGGCGCTTTGCATCTTTATCATCAGACTTCCTTACAATCGCCGTGGGGCGACCTTCTAAATACGTGTATTGCACGGGAGTATAACCTGCCTTTTTGATTGTTTTTATCCTATGGAGGTTAGATTCATCAAAAATCCCACGTAGTGAAGGATTCCAAATAGCTCCCATAATTTTTGGGGAAACGCTAAGACCAAACATTCCGTGACGACGAGCGTCAAAAAACATCATCGGACCTGGGGTTTGAGCCATAAATGTCAACTCCACAGACGAAATTTTTGCCTCTTTATCTTTTTCAGCTTTTAAACGTTGCGCATTTACAGAAAAAGAAGCGCCCAAAAAAATGGAAAGAACAAACGTAAAAGTACGTACCCTCATTCGGTTAAATTTTAGTTTAATATTTTGATTAACAGATTCTAAAATGAATTATCAACCATCAAAAATAACATAGAAAAACTGTAGCAGTTCTCCGTTCATTTTTCAAGCCTCAATGATACAATTAATTTTATTAGTCCGCAAATGATTTTCGCACCAACTGTAAAAATGCGTTCATCGATCAAAGTGACTTGATTTCGAAATTCAAATTTTCCAACAATTTCAAATCAACAGGATAATACAAATTCCAACCATGTATCTCTTTTTTTGACTGAATATGACCTACTGGAGTCTTCATAAGAAGTCCCACTTTCTCATTATTCATTAATGCGTGTTCGCCATCATACCAATGGCGCTGAAAGCGAGAGTAAGCCTGACGCGTACGATAGTGTACCTTTTGATTACTCGCATAGAAAAGTAGATATGAAAGCGATTCATCTTCCACAAATACGGAGGAAAAACCGGATGTAGCTTGCTGTATTTCGTGTATTGCGGTTATGCTTTTTCCATCAAAATCAAAGTGAGAATGCGTAAAATTGTCCAGTAAAACAGCTACAAAAAGCGGAACAAACAGAAGCACTCTAAAACGCCAAGCAACTTTCTTAGCTGGAACTAAAGCGATAAACAGAATAAGCGCCCATAACAACGGAATGAAATAACGCAGCGGAAAAGGTTGAAAAATTACATAAAACAGAGCCGTACCGCCAAGAGCCAAAAATACCAAAATACGATGAAAGCCTTCATTGACAAAAAGATACCACAATAAAAACAAAGTTGTAATAAGGTAAATCACCAAAAACCAATTGAGCTCGTCATAGTGAAAAAATGACCATTTACCACTTAAAAATAAACTCAAATCGTAGGGGAAATTAATAAACTCCATCGGACGAGCAAAACCACTCGTATCGGGAGGCAAAATCACATTTGGCTTCTTTCCAAGAAAGGTAAAGCCCCATCCAACTAAAGCCCCTAAGATACCGGGTACAATCTCCGTCTTGCGAAAAGACACTTTGATGTAAGCATAGAGAATAGGCAACAATAAAAAAACGGCAACCAAAAAATGAGAAACGATCATCCACGTAAATGAAGCACCGATAAGAAAATCCCACATCACCCGTGGTCTGGGCCTACTTTTTAGCCAAATAATCAAACTTGCAAAAAACAAAGCCGGAACATAGCC
>JBHYFA010000038.1:0-27600 GCA_051859825.1 Schleiferiaceae bacterium | reverse complement strand
ATTTTCAATTGAGCATAACGAAGCTATCGGACTTTATAGACAGACACTAAATAGTGTCCGTGAATTAAGAACGAGGCTTAAAACCTCTTTATCTATCGAGCTTTATAGACTACTACACTCCGAACTTTTCTTTTAATAAAGCCGTAGTAGTAGAACCAGGACGCTCAATTGGGAATCCAAGTACACGATCCCAAATAAGGCTTGCCATAGTTCCTAAAGCTCTACTCACACCAAACATCACGGTATAGAAATCGTACTGAGTAAGTCCGTAATGCATTAGTAGTTGACCTGAATGAGCATCAACGTTTGGCCATGGATTTTTCACTTTTCCGGTAGCTTCCAAGATATCTGGCACTACTTCATACACGCGACTCACGATAAGGAATAGTTCAGAATGAGACATATACTCTAATGCGAACTCTCTCTGTGCCGTGTAGCGTGGGTCGGTTTTACGCAATACAGCATGACCAAATCCGGGGACTACTTTGCCTTCGTTCAATGTTTTCTTTACGTAGTTAGCAATTTGCTCTTTAGAAGGCAAGCCTCCTCCAAGTTCATCACGCATGGCCAAAATCCAACGAATTACTTCTTGGTTAGCTAGGCCGTGTAATGGCCCTGCCAAGCCTGCCATACCAGCGGTAAACGACAAGTAAGGATCGCTAAGAGCACTTCCTACAAGGTGAATAGCGTGTGCCGAAACGTTACCTCCTTCATGATCAGCATGAATGGTCATATACATACGCATAAGCTCATAGAACTCTTCGTTGTTAAAACCGAGCATGTGAGCGAAGTTTGCCGACCAGTCTAACTTACTATTGGGCTCAATATGTTGGCCATCGTGGTACATTCTACGGTAAATATAGGCCGCCACACGAGGAAGACGCGCGATGAGGTTCATGGCATCTTCATACACAGGATCCCAATAGTTTTTCTTATTGATTCCTTCACGATAAGCGCGTTGGAATTCAGACTCTGTACGCATAGCAGTGATAGCCGCAATAAATTGAGTCATAGGATGCGCATGCTTAGGGAAGGCATCAATGATTTTGAAAACGTGATGAGGAACATTTGCTCTACGCATCCAGTTATTACTCATTCTACGCACGTCATCTTCTGTAGGGAGCTCATTCATTAGCATAAGATAAAACACACCTTCGGGCAAAGGCTGTTTTCCTCCGGGGTATGCAGGAAGTTTCTCTTGAAGTTCAGGAATGCTATATCCGCGGAAACGAATTCCTTCTTCGGCGTCGAGTTTTGAAGTCTCCGTAATCAAGGCTTGCATACCGCGCATCCCCGAATAAAGCTGCGAAACCTTGATTTCACCAATCACTTCATCACCATGCGAGGCAATAAAGTCCTTTACTTCTTTGATTGCTTGTTCAACTCCTGCCGAAAAATGTTCTTTTAATTTATCCATTGTAAAATGTGTTTGTTGGTTATGCGGTATTAATCCGCTTATTTTTCTATGAGTGCAGTCTCATTTTAGGAAAAACAGCTGACTGCTGTAACTGTTCTTCAATTCGAATTAATTGGTTGTACTTCGCCATTCTATCTGAGCGGGAAGCCGAACCCGTTTTGATTTGTCCGGTTTGCAAAGCCACAGCCAAATCAGCAATAAAGGCATCTTCGGTTTCACCACTTCGGTGACTCATTACCGTAGTGTATTTATTGTGCTGGGCTAAGCGAACCGCATCAATAGTCTCGGTAAGGGTACCAATTTGATTAACTTTGATAAGTACAGAGTTGGCAATTCCGTTATCAATTCCCTTTTGGATACGCTTCACGTTTGTAACGAACAAATCGTCGCCAACCAATTGCGTAGTAGCGCCAATATGCTCGGTCAATGCTTTCCAGCCATCCCAGTCATCCTCGTCCATTCCGTCTTCAATAGACAAAATTGGATACTTTTTAACCCATCCTGCCCAATACTCAGCGAGTTCATTAGATGTCATTGTTCTACCGTCAGACTTTTTGAAAACGTACACAGATTTTTCTCTATCGTACAACTCAGACATTGCTGCATCCATAGCGATTGCGAGGTCTTCACCAGGCTTGTAACCAGCTTTCTCAATAGCGGTAATTACCGTTTCAATGGCTTCTTCATTGGATTTAATATTGGGGGCAAAACCACCTTCATCACCAACGTTTGTGCTATAGCCTTTAGAGCTGAGCACTTTCTTCAAGTGATGGAAAACTTCTGTTCCCATTCTTAGAGCGTCTGAGAAGGTTTCGGCACCAATGGGCATAACCATAAACTCCTGAAAATCGATAGAGTTATCCGCATGGCTACCACCATTGAGGATGTTCATCATTGGGACAGGCATAGTGCGCGCACCAACACCACCTAAATACTGATGTAAAGGCAGATAAGCACTAATTGCTCCTGCACGAGCAGCGGCTAATGAAACAGCCAACATTGCATTTGCACCAAGAACAGACTTATTATCGGTACCATCAATTTCTATCATGGTATGATCAATAGCTGTTTGATCAAAGATATTCATGCCTTGAAGTTCCTTGGCGATAACCTCATTTACATTGTGTACTGCACGGAGAACGCCTTTTCCCATATAATTTCCCTGATCTCCATCACGGAGCTCTACTGCTTCATGAATTCCGGTAGATGCACCAGAAGGTACAGCGGCTCTACCTTGAGCTCCATTCTCAGTTAAAACTTCGGCTTCGATGGTTGGATTACCACGTGAGTCTAAAATTTGACGGGCATAAATTGCGTGTATTCTTGACATAAAATTGGCTATTATTGGTTGGAATTCAATGCGTTTATAAAGTCATCAAAAAGATAACGAGAATCGTGAGGGCCTGGAGCACTTTCGGGGTGATATTGAACAGAAAATACCGGTTTATTCTTAAGCTTAATCCCCGCCACCGTATGGTCGTTTAGGTGCACGTGCGTAAGTTCAATATTTGGATCATTTTCCACAGAATCAGCAGTTACGGCAAAACCGTGATTTTGGGAGGAAATCTCGCCCAACTTGGTATTCGTATTCAAGATAGGATGGTTGATTCCCCTATGTCCATGGTGCATTTTAAAAGTTGAAAGTCCTTGTGACAAAGCTATTAACTGATGACCCAAGCATATTCCAAAAACCGGTTTGCCTGAATCCACAACTGCGGCTACAATCTCGTGTTCACGTTTCATAGCAGCCGGGTCACCTGGGCCATTACTCAAAAAATACCCGTCGCATTCCCAGGATAAGAATGCATCAACCTCGGTAGTGACTGGAAAAACTCTGATATAACAGTTGCGCTCGGCAAGACAGCGTAAGATATTACGCTTGATACCAAAATCGTAAGCTGCAACTTTATACTTAGCATCGGGCGATCCGAAATAGTAAGGCTCGTGAGCGCTCACTTTAGAGGCCAACTCTAATCCTTCCATCGAAGGAGCGTTAGCAAGATCATTTTTCAGCTCAGCCAAACGATCCATTTCGGTTGTGATTAACGCATTTTGAGCGCCATGCTTACGGATGTAGCGTACAAGTGCTCTAGTATCTACTCCGGAGATGGCTACTTTAGATTCTCGAACAAAATCATTGATAAGGTCGTCAGTCTTGCCGGTACGCGAACCTTTATGGGTGAAATTTCTGCAAATAAGACCAGCAATTTTGATAGAATCAGACTCCGCCTCATCTTCGGCTACCCCGTAATTCCCAATATGCGCGTTGGTGGTTACCATGATTTGCCCAAAGTACGATGGGTCGGTAAATATCTCTTGGTAACCTGTCATACCGGTATTGAAGCAAATCTCACCTATTGCGGTGCCGTCTGCACCAGTTGAAACTCCATAAAACACAGTGCCATCTGCTAATAAAACAGCAGCTGGTTTGGTTTGAGAATTATGATTAGTTTGCATTATGTAATGTTAGAATGGTAAAACAGAGGGCAACCAAAACAAGCATTTTTTTAAGGATAAATGCCTCTTAAAATCAGCCGGACAAAGGTAAGGTTGTGCACTTGAATTTAAAAGTAGAAGCTTATTTGGTTACGTGAAAAAAAATAGAAAAAGAACGAATAAATATCGGGAAAACAAGTCAAAAAAAAGGGATAGTGCGTAAACACTATCCCTTTTTACAATAAGAATATCAGCAAAGATTATGCATCACCCTCTTTTTTCTCTTGGTCATTAGCAGGAGCTTCAGGAGCTGTCTCTTGGGTTGCTTCTGGAGCGCTTACATTTTCCTCAACTGCGGGAGCGGCAGGAGCAGCTGTTTTCGCAGAAGATGAACGACGACTACGTCTGGTTGTCTTCTTAGCCTCTTCTTTGCCAGTGTAAACTTCGTTGTAGTCAACCAATTCAATCATGGCCATTTGAGCATTGTCACCCAAACGAGTACCTAGTTTGATGATGCGGGTGTATCCACCAGGACGATCCCCTACCTTTACGGCAACATCACGAAACAGCTCAGATACAGCATGCTTGTTTTGCAAATAGCTAAATACAACACGGCGAGAGTGTGTGGTATCGTTTTTACTCTTAGTAATAAGAGGTTCAACAAATTTACGAAGCTCGCGAGCCTTGGCTACGGTAGTTTGAATGCGCTTGTGCTCAATCAAGGAGTTAGCCATGTTAGAAAGCATTGCGCTTCTATGTGCAGTCTTTCTACTAAGATTATTTTTTTTATTTCCGTGTCTCATTTTTGATGGACGTTTTTTTGCAATTAGGCAAACCTAAGTAGCAAATATTATTCTTTATCTAATTTATAAACGCTCAAATCCATTCCGAATTCCAAGCCTTTATTGGCAACAAGCTCATCGAGCTCGGTGAGTGACTTTTTACCAAAGTTTCTGAATTTCATCAAGTCTGCTTTGGAATACGTCACCAAGTCGCCAAGTGTATCCACTTCTGCTGCCTTCAAGCAATTCAAAGCACGAACAGAAAGGTCTAAGTCTGCAAGCTTAGTTTTAAGCAACTGACGCATGTGAAGAATTTCCTCATCGTAGGTTTCAACTTCTGCGGCAGGGCTCGCTTCGATATCGATCAGGTCGTCAGAGAACAACATAAAATGCTGGATTAAAATCTTAGCAGCTTCGGTCAATGCATCTTGAGAGTGTACACTACCGTCTGTTAAAATTTCAATGATAAGCTTTTCATAGTCGGTCTTTTGCTCTACCCTGAAGTTCTCAATGCTGTATTTTACGTTTTTGATTGGGGTAAAAATCGCATCAAGGAAAATAGTACCAACAGGAGCAGTTACTTTCTTATTATCCTCAGCGGGAACATAACCTCGTCCTTTTTCGATGTGAAGCTCGAAGTTAAGCTTAACAGAAGGATCCATGTTACAAATGACCAAGTCGGTATTCAATACTTGAAAACCACTAATAAATTGGGCAAGGTCACCAGCGGTAAGAACTTCTTGTCCAGAGATGCTAACCTTAACTACTTCTGAATCCTGCTCGTCAATTTGCTTTTTCAAGCGAACTTGCTTAAGATTCAAAACGATTTCGGTAACATCTTCTACCACGCCTTTGATAGTAGAAAACTCATGCTCAACTCCTTCAATTCGCAAAGAGGTGATTGCGTATCCTTCTAGAGAAGAAAGCAAAACGCGACGTAAAGCATTACCAATGGTAAGGCCATACCCAGGCTCAAGCGGACGGAATTCGAATTGACCTTCAAATTCGTTGGCGTAGTTAAGTATTACTTTATCTGGTTTTTGAAAATTCAAAATGGCCATAGTCTAAGGATTTCAAAGATTATTTAGAGTACAATTCCACGATAAGTTGTTCCTTGATGTTTTCGGGGATTTGCCCACGCTGAGGAACAACGATTAATTTACCGCTCATAGTGTCATGATTCCACTCCAACCAGTCGTGACTTTGACGGCTTGAGCTTAGAGAATCAGTAATAACAGACATACTCTTAGACTTTTCGCGAACTGCAATTTGGTCACCAACTTTTACTGTATAGCTAGGGATATTTAATACCTCTCCATTTACAGTGATGTGACGGTGCGCAACCAACTGACGGGCACCTCTACGCGTAGGGGCAATACCTAGGCGGTAAACGATGTTGTCTAGACGGGTTTCACAAAGCTGAAGTAGTACTTCACCGGTAATACCCTTAGAGCGGCTAGCACGATCAAACATGTTAGCGAATTGCTTTTCAAGAATACCGTAGGTGTACTTGGTTTTTTGCTTTTCAGCCAATTGCACGGCGTATTCAGACTTTTTACCTCTACGACGGTTGTTACCGTGCATTCCGGGAGGATAGTTTTTACGCTCAAGAGCGCGGTCGGGTCCGAAAATAGCTTCACCGAAACGACGGGCGATTTTTGATGATGGGCCAGTGTATCTTGCCATATCTTTATAGTACTAAATGGTAAAAATTAAACTCGACGGCGTTTGGGAGGACGACATCCGTTATGTGGTAACGGAGTAACGTCAACGATTTCGGTAACTTCAATACCGGCATTGTGAATGCTACGAATAGCGGACTCACGACCGGCACCTGGACCTTTTACAAACACCTTTACTTTTTTCAAACCAGCCTCTATTGCGACAGTAGCAGCGTCTTCCGCGGCGGTTTGTGCGGCGTATGGCGTGTTCTTTTTAGAACCACGGAATCCCATTTTACCGGCTGATGACCAGGAAATAACCTGACCAGAATTGTTGGTAAGTGAAATAATGATGTTGTTGAAAGTAGCGCTTACGTGTGCTTGTCCTACAGACTCAACGACAACTTTTCTCTTCTTGCTGCTTTTTGTTGATTTAGCCATTGCTCTTATTATTTAGTTGCCTTCTTCTTGTTTGCAACAGTTTTCCGGCGCCCCTTTCGAGTGCGAGAGTTGTTCTTGGTGCGTTGACCACGAAGTGGAAGACCAACACGGTGTCTGATTCCGCGGTAGCAACCGATATCCATCAATCGCTTGATGTTGAGTTGTACCTCTGAACGCAATTCACCTTCTACTTTGAAATTGTCAACGATTGCGGTACGGATACCAGTAATCTGGTCGTCGTTCCAGTCGCCAACTTTCGTGTCATAATCTACACCAGCCATATCAAGGATGTGGCGAGCACGGCTACGACCGATTCCGAAAATGTAGGTGAGTCCAATTTCACCTCTCTTTTGTTTGGGTAAATCTACCCCTGAAATTCTAGCCATACGAAATGGGATTAACCTTGTCTTTGTTTAAACTTAGGATTCTTTTTGTTGATCACATATAAGCGACCTTTACGGCGTACAATTTTGCACTCCGGACTCCTTTTTTTAAGTGAAGCTCTTATCTTCATTTGTCAGTTGTTTAGTAACGATACGTTATTCGTGTCTTGGTCAAATCGTAAGGAGACATTTCCATTTTCACCTTATCGCCTGGAAGCAGCTTGATGTAATTCATGCGCATCTTGCCAGAGATATGAGCTGTAACGATGTGACCGTTTTCCAATTCAACGCGAAAAATCGCATTAGATAGGGATTCGATAATGGTTCCGTCTTGTTCGATTAATGCTTTCTTAGCCATAATTTAAACATCAATAGTTGAACGACCTTTAACTCTTCCCGATTTCATCAAACCATCATAATGACGGGCCAAAAGATAACTTTCGATTTGTTGAAGTGTATCTAGTACCACACCTACCATGATGAGAAGACTTGTACCTCCGAAGAAGTATGAGAACTGCATATTTACGTTTGCCTGCATTGCAAAAGCCGGCAAAATTGCAAGGATTGCGAGGAAAATAGAACCCGGTAGGGTAATTCTACTTAAAACTGTGTCGATAAATTCAGCAGTTTGTTTACCAGGCTTAATACCGGGTATAAAACCTCCATTACGCTTTAAATCCTCTGCCATCTGATTTGTATTAATCTGAATCGCAGTGTAGAAATAGGTAAAGAGAATAATCAAAATAGCAAATACCAGATTATACCAGAACCCTGCAATATCGCTAAAGACTGTAACGATCCAACCAGCACTCTCCGCACCTCCAGCATAACTCAATACGGTAATAGGGATAAACATAATTGCCTGAGCAAAGATGATTGGCATTACACCAGCAGCATTTACCTTCAAAGGAATATAATCTCTAGCAGAGCCAATACCCTGAGCCAATCGGCCACCTGCCACGCGTTTCGCGTATTGAACAGGAACTTGACGAACTGCCTGAACCAAGGCCACTGCCGCAATAATAATTAAAAATAGTACAGCTAATTCAATAATAAAAATTACGAGTCCACCACCGGATGTTTCAAATCGTGAGAACAACTCTTGAAGGAAGCTCTGAGGAAGGGTGGCTATAATACCTACCATGATTAAGAGTGAAATACCGTTACCAATTCCTTTGTCGGTAATACGTTCACCTAACCACATAGCGAAAATGGTTCCGGCAATCAAAACAATGATACCCATTGTCCAAAACAATTGAGTAGGGATTGTAAGTTGTACTCCTTGAACGAGTATGTTAGCCAAGTAACCTGGAGCCTGAGCTGCGGTAATTAAAATAGTAAGACTACGGGTTAGTTGATTTTTCTTCTTGCGACCGCTTTCGCCTTCTTTATCCATTTTCTGGATTGCGGGAACCGCAACAGCCATCAATTGGATAACGATACTAGCACTAATGTACGGCATGATACCAAGCGCAAGGATGGATGCATTGGCAAATGCTCCTCCCGTGAACGCGTTCAGAATTCCCAAAAGACCAGATTCAGTTTGACTTTCCAAACCGGATAGACTTGTATGGTCAATACCTGGTAGTACCACGTTAGAACCAACGCGGAAAATGAAAAGCAAACCTAGGGTAAGAAGAATCTTGTCGCGAAGCTCTTCAATAGCCCAGATATTTTTTATGGTTTCTATAAAACGTTTCATCTATCTTGATTTATCAGCCGCCAATATTACGACGAATTATTCAGTTACAGCTTTACCACCTGCCTTTTCAATTGCTTCAACGGCAGATTTGGAAAACTTGTGTGCTACAACTTCGATTGCTGAAGAAACACTTCCTCTACCGAGAACCTTTATTAGGTCATTTTTACCAGCAACACCAGCAGAAACCAAAATTTCAGGAGTGATTTTATCGGTAACACGACCAGCTTCAATTAAGGACTGGATAATATCGAGGTTGATTGCTTTGTATTCTACTCTATTGGGGTTTTTAAATCCAAACTTAGGAACACGACGTTGCAAAGGCATTTGACCACCTTCAAAACCAATCTTCTTGCTGTAACCACTGCGAGATTTGGCACCTTTATGACCACGGGAAGCAGTCCCTCCAGAACCTGAACCTTCTCCTCTACCTAAACGCTTCTTAGTGAAGGTAGAACCTTGTGCGGGTTTTAAATTACTTAAGTTCATTAAACTAAATTTCTTTGGTTATTAAACTTCTTCAACTTTAATCAAGTGATTCACCTTGGTGATCATACCTTGAATTTGAGGAGTAAGTTCTACCTCAACAGAAGAATTCATTTTATTCAATCCAAGCGCAACCATGGTGTCTTTTTGACGCTTTGGGCGCTTAATAGTACTGCGTACTTTGGTGATTTTAACTTTTGCCACGACTTTGCTTTTAACCGTTAAATACTTTATCAAGAGAGATACCGCGTGTCTTGGCGATAGAGTGAGCATCACGCAAACCTAGAAGGGCATCAAAAGTAGCTTTAACCACATTGTGAGGGTTAGAAGATCCTTTTGATTTTGCTAATACATCATGTACACCAAAACTCTCTAATACGGCACGCATTGCACCACCCGCAATTACTCCGGTACCATTGGCTGCTGGACGTAAAAATACTCGAGATCCGCCAAATTTACCATTGTTTTCGTGAGGGATAGTGTTGCGTAAGATTGGTACGCGAACCAAATTTTTCTTCGCATCCTCAACTGCTTTGGAAATGGCTTCAGAAACCTCTTTAGATTTTCCTGTACCATAACCAGCAACACCTGCTTCGTTACCAACTACAACAATTGCAGTAAAACCAAATGTGCGACCTCCCTTTGTTACCTTGGTTACACGGTTAACAGCAACTAAACGATCTGTTAACTCTAAACCGCTAGGCTTTACTCTTTGAATGTTTTTAATTTTGCTCATAGCAATCAATTAGAATTTTAATCCACCTTCGCGGGCACCATCGGCTAAAGCCTTCACACGACCGTGATAAAGATATCCTCCGCGGTCGAAAGCACATGTTGAGATATTAGCAGCAATAGCTTTTTCAGCCAAAGCTTTACCAATAGCGAATGCTTGTTCAACTTTGTTGCCCGCGTTGTCCCCACCATCAACTTTGCTCGAAACGGAAACCAATGTTTTACCGTTCAGATCGTCAATTAATTGGGCATAAATCTCTTTATTACTTCTAAAAACCGACAAGCGTGGGTTTTCAGGAGTACCAGAAACGATCTTACGGATGCGCATTCTGATACGATTTCTGCGTTCTGTTTTTGTAATAGCCATAACAGATTATTTACCTGCTGTTTTACCAGCTTTTCTACGAATTTGTTCTCCAACGTAGCGTACACCTTTTCCTTTGTAAGGCTCTGGTTTACGCAATGAGCGAATTTTGGCGGCTGCCATGCCCAATAGTTGCTTATCATGTGATGAAAGGTGAATCACAGGATTCTTTCCTTTTGCCATTTCAGCCTCAACTTTAATTTCAGTAGGAAGTGCAACCATAATATTATGGGAGTATCCTAAGCTTAAATCAAGCACCTGACCTTGTGAAGCGGCACGGTAACCTACACCAACTAGCTCAAGAGATTTTTTGAATCCCTCGCTTACACCAACAACCATGTTGTTGATTAATGAGCGGTACAATCCGTGAAGTGCTTTGTGCGACTTAGAATCACTAGGACGCTTAACTTCAAGAACACCGTTCTCAATTTGTATGTCAAAAGCCGGATCGTACTCTTGAGTAAGTACGCCCAACTTACCTTCTACGGTAATTAAACCATCCTTAGTGCTGATTTCAACACCTGCAGGAACGGTTACTGGAGCTTTTCCAATTCGAGACATTTCTCTTCTTATTAATATGATTAATACACGTAGCAAAGAACCTCTCCACCTACATTCTCTTTACGAGCCTGCTTATCGGTCATTACACCTTTGTTGGTAGAAACAATTGCGATTCCCAAACCGTTAATGACGCGTGGAAGATCTGAACTACTTGAGTATTTACGCAAACCTGGGCGACTTACACGCTGAATAGAGCGGATAGCCGGCTGTTTGGTAACTGCGTCGTATTTCAAGGCAATCTTAATGGTGCCCTGATTGTTTTCCGACTCCTCTTTTTTAAAGTTCAAGATAAAACCTTGATCGTGCAAGATTTTACACATGTTGAGGCGAAGATTACTTGCTGGTACGACTACCAATTTATGACCCGCAAGGCTAGCATTGCGAATACGAGTCAAAAAATCTGAAATAGGATCTGATAACATTTCTCTAATTTTTACGAATTACCAACTAGCTTTCTTCACGCCGGGGATTAAACCTGCATTAGCCATTTCGCGGAAAGTAACACGACTAATACCAAACTGGCGCATGTATCCACGAGGGCGACCGGTAAGCTTGCAACGATTGTGCTTTCTTACTGGAGATGCGTTTTTAGGTAACTTTTGAAGACCTTCGTAGTCTCCAGCTTCCTTCAAAGCAGCACGCTTCTCTGCGTATTTTTCAACCATCTCGGCGCGCTTGCGCTCTCTGGCTTTCATTGATTCTTTTGCCATGTTGACTTATTTTTTTTGGAAAGGAATTCCAAAGTGCGTTAACAATGCTTTTGCTTCTTTGTCGTTTGTAGCCGAAGTAACAAAAGTGATATCCATACCAGAAATACGATTTACCTTATCGATATCAATTTCCGGGAAAATGATTTGCTCGGTGATTCCCAAGGTATAGTTACCTCTACCATCAAAACCTGAAGCCTTAATTCCGTTGAAGTCACGAATACGTGGAAGAGCACTTACGATCAAACGATCCAAAAACTCATACATACGGTTGTTGCGTAGTGTAACTCTTGCTCCAATGGGCATTCCTTTACGTAACTTAAAGTTAGAAATGTCCTTTTTAGAGAAGGTAGGAACGGCTTTTTGACCGGTAATACGGGTAATTTCGTCAACTGCATACTCGATCAATTTCTTGTCGGCAGTAGCAGCACCAACACCTTGGCTAATAACGATTTTTTCAAGTACAGGAACTTGCATGACAGATTTGTAACCAAACTCATCTTGCATGGCCTTCACGATTCTCTCGCGATAGGTTTCCTTCAAACGAGGTGTGTATGTTGTAGCTTCCATTACTTAATTACTTCATTGGTTTTTTTACTGTAGCGAACAGTCTTACCATTCTCATCCTTACGGCGACCTGTGCGGGTAGCTTCACCGGTAGCGGGATCTACAAGCATGAGGTTGGAAATGTGAACCGGAGCTTCGGTTTCAACGATACCACCCTGAGGTTTTTGAGCAGTTGGCTTGGTATGACGATGAATGATATTCACTCCTTCTACAATAGCGCGATCCTTTTCGGTAACAACAGAAAGAACTTTTCCGGTTTTACCCTTATTTGCTCCGGAAATTACCTTAACGGTATCGCCTGATTTGATATGAAACTTTTTCATTGCGATAAATATTAAAGCACTTCAGGTGCAAGTGAAACAATCTTCATGTACTGCTTATCGCGCAACTCACGTGCTACAGGACCAAATACACGAGTACCGCGCATTTCACCATTAGCATTGAGAAGAACACAAGCATTATCGTCAAAGCGGATGTAAGATCCGTCTGCACGGCGTACTTCCTTTTTTGTACGTACCACAACGGCAGTACTTACTTGACCTTTCTTTACGTTCCCGGAAGGCGTTGATGCCTTAACCGTAACTACGATCTTATCGCCAACTGAGGCGTACCTACGTTTGGTACCACCCAACACACGAATAACGAGAACTTCTCTTGCTCCGGTGTTGTCAGCTACTAGGAGTCTGGATTCTTGTTGTACCATCTTACTTAGCTCTTTCGATAATTTCTACTAAACGCCAGTTCTTTGTTTTGCTCAAAGGGCGTGTTTCCATAATACGTACCAAGTCGCCCTGATTGCACTCGTTCTTTTCGTCGTGTGCATGGAACTTATTAGTAAGTTTGATAAACTTACCATACTTGGGGTGCTTTTTACGGCGCTCTACACTTACCATAATGGACTTATCCATTTTATTACTGGTAACAATGCCGATACGCTCTTTGCGAAGATTTCTGTTTACTTCCATCGCTTAGTTATTTGACAATTCTTCACGTTGACGACGGGTGATTTCTCCATTTAATCTCGCAATGGTCTTACGCTTAGCGCGCAATTCCATAGGATTGTCAAGAGGAGTAATCGCGTGCGCCATTTTAATCCGGTTTAGCTCGCGCTTTTCTTCAAAAACTCGCTCGCTAAGTTCGGCGGTGCTGAGTTCTTTTACTTCTGACTGTTTCATCAGTATGGTTGTTTTTAATGAAAATGTGAAAAAATCACGTAATCAATTTGCGTTTAAAAATGACTGTCTTAAGACAATCTAACAAGACTTACATCTTGTAACTTTCTTGCGAAAGTTGATGTTTTGATGAAAAAAGGTAACGGACAAGTTTCAATCAAAACGCGAGTTACAAACCGGCTGGCATCGTCCGGAATTTGTATCTTATTCCAAGTCGCGACGAGTTACTAACTTCGTGCGAACAGGTAATTTTTGTGCGGCCAATCGCAATGCTTCAACGGCAATTTCTTCAGAAATACCATCGATTTCAAAGAGGATACGACCAGGGCGAACTACTGCTGCCCAATATTCCACTGCACCTTTACCTTTACCCATACGAACCTCTAGAGGCTTTTTGGTAACAGGCTTGTCAGGGAAAATACGAATCCACAATTGACCTTCTCTTTTCATATAACGGGTAGCTGCGATACGGGCTGCTTCAATCTGACGTGAAGTCATCCACTTTGAATCTAAACTTTTGATTCCGTAGCTTCCGAATGCAAGCTGGGCTCCTCTCTGGGCATTACCCTTCATTTTACCCTTGAATTGCTTGCGAAATTTAGTTTTTTTAGGCTGTAACATCGTATGTTATGCTTTACGCTTGCGACGACCACCAGCAGGAGCTCCACCTTTAGCAGGCTTTTGGCTCTTAGTGGTTCCCAAGAAGTTAGACAAATCACGTTTACCGTAAACTTCACCCTTCATGATCCATACTTTTACACCAAGACGACCATAAGTTGTGTGGGCTTCGGAAAGAGCATAGTCGATATCCGCGCGAAATGTGTGAAGAGGTGTACGACCATCTTTATACATTTCACTACGAGCCATCTCCGCTCCATTCAATCTACCAGAGATTTGAACCTTGATTCCCTCGGCGCCCATACGCATAGATGCTCCGATGGCCATTTTAATGGCACGACGGTAGGAAATTCTACCTTCAATCTGACGAGCAATGCTATCTGCAACAAGTTTAGCATCAAGTTCCGGACGTTTGATTTCAAAAATATTGATTTGAATATCCTTTCCGGTGAGTTTTTTCAATTCTTCTTTTAGCTTATCCACTTCCTGACCGCCTTTTCCGATGATAACACCGGGACGAGCTGTAGTTACAGTAACGGTAACAAGCTTCAATGTACGTTCGATAACAATACGGCTAACGCTAGCTTTGCTCAAACGAGCGTACAAGTAATTTCTAATCTTGTAATCTTCGGCAATTTTATCACCGTAATCACGACCGCCATACCAGGCACTTTCCCAGCCACGAATATATCCGAGGCGATTTCCGATGGGGTTGGTCTTTTGTCCCATTATTATGCTGTAATTTGTTCGTTATCGTTAGACTCAACCTCAACGGCGGTTCTTGAACCAAGTTCTAAAATCACATGGTTGGAACGTTTACGCACACGGTGCGCACGACCTTGAGGAGCAGGTTGAATACGCTTAAGCATTCTTCCTCCATTAACTTGAATCTCCTTAATATAAAGTCCCGCTTCTTCAACTCTTGCATCCTCGTTCTTCTGTTGCCAGTTGTCTAAGGCAGACAAAAGAAGCTTTTCCAAGCGTATTGCAGCGTGTTGCGGACTATTTTTTAGGGTAAATAAAGCCTTATCGGCATCCATACCACGAATGACATCAGCAACCAAACGCATCTTGCGAGGCGAAGTTGGAACATCATTTAGGCGGGCAATAACCCTTTGTTTCAGAGCAGCCTTTCTTTTTTCGGCTGATAATCGTTTTCTAGCACCCATAACGGTTTATTTTAGCGCTTTTTATCTTTCTTATTACCGGCGTGACCACGGAAGTTGCGCGTTGGCGAAAATTCACCAAGCTTATGCCCAACCATATTTTCAGTTACATAAACGGGAACAAATGTTTTTCCGTTATGTACTGCGATAGTTTGGCCTACGAAATCTGGTGAAATCATAGATGCACGACTGTAGGTCTTAATTACCGTCTTCTTGCCACTTTCAACGTTGTCAAGCACTCGCTTTTCCAACTTATAGTGAATAAATGGTCCTTTTTTTAATGAACGAGCCATATCTTATTTTTTACGACGTTCAACGATGAAACGATTCGAAGCATTCTTCTTAGAGCGCGTCTTATAGCCTTTTGCTGGTAAGCCCTTGCGTGAGCGAGGATGTCCTCCAGAAGAACGACCTTCACCACCTCCCATTGGGTGATCAACAGGGTTCATAGCAACACCACGAGTGCGTGGGCGACGACCTAACCAGCGCTTGCGACCAGCTTTTCCGTGTACTTCAAGAGCGTGATCTGAATTGCTTACAGCTCCAATAACAGCCTTGCAAGTAACTAATACTTGACGAACTTCAGAACTAGGTAATTTCAAAACGGCGTATTTACCGTCACGAGCAACAAGTTGAGCAAAAGCACCGGCTGTTCTAGCCATCACTGCACCCTGTCCTGGGCGCATTTCAACGCAGCTAACAACTGAACCGAGTGGAATGTCGCTTAAAAACATTGCATTTCCAACATCAGGAGTTGCCTTCTCACCGCTCATTACCTCCATACCGACTTCTAGTCCGTTGGGCGCAATGATGTAACGCTTTTCACCATCAACGTAATGCAATAAAGCAATACGGGCACTGCGATTGGGATCGTATTCAATGGTAGCTACCTTTGCAGGGATACCATCTTTATTACGCTTAAAATCGATCAAGCGCAATTTGCGTTTATGACCACCACCTGTGTAGCGCATAGTCATCTTACCGGTATTATTTCTACCGCCAGATTTTCCTCCACCTTTAGTCAAAGACTTTTCGGGGCGATCGGTGGTGATTTCCTGAAAGGAATTCATCACGCGAAAACGCTGAGAAGGAGTGGTTGGTTTTAATTTACGTACCGCCATTTCTCATTAAATATTATTGAAAAAATCAATGGTCTCACCGCTGCGAACCTCAACGATCGCTTTCTTGTAAGGTGAAGTTTTACCAGAGATAATTCCTGATTTAGTATAACGTGATTTAGGCTTAGGAGCCACAATCATTGTTCTAACGTTCTCAACATGAACGCCGTAAAAGTCCTCAACAGCCTGACGAATCTCAAGCTTATTGGCATCTTTTTTTACATGAAAGGCATAACGGTTACGCACTTCGGCATCTTCCGTAGCTTTCTCTGTAATGATAGGTTTAATTAGTACGTTCATGACTAAATTAACTTAAAGTCGATTGTAAGTTTCCTAAAGCTTGCTCAGTAAAGACTACCTTGTGAGCCTTCATAATATCGTAAGTATTTAAATCTGAATACATTACAACATTTACCCCCTGTAAATTTCGGGAGGACAAATATACATTTTTATTTGGCTCACCAAGCACTAAAAGAAACTTTTTGTCTTTCAATTCAATATTATTTACCAAACCGGCAAATTCCTTAGTTTTTGGAGCAGCAAATTCAAGGTTCTCTAAAACCTTAATTGCTGATTCATTGGCTTTTAAACTCAAAGCAGACAAACGAGCAATTCGCTTAACCTTTTTGTTGAGCTTGAAGCTATAGTCACGTGGACGTGGTCCGAACGCTGTACCACCACCTCTATGAAGTGGTCCTTTCAATGAACCATAGCGAGCTCCACCTGTACCTTTCTGTTTGTGGTGCTTCTTGGTAGTGCGTGCAATTTCTGCACGTTCTTTAGCTTTATGTGTACCTTGACGACGATTTGCTAAGATGCTCTTTACATCTAACCAAATAGCGTGTTCGTTGGGCTCGATACCGAAGATGGCATCGCTAAGAGCTACCTTACGACCGGTATCTTTACCTTCTTTGTTAATGATGCTCAGTTCCATTACTTCTCAATGATTACAAATGAATTCTTATGACCAGGAACGGCGCCTTTAATAAGCAAAAGATTCTTTGCTGTATCAACCTTAACAATTTTAAGGTTTTGAATCTTGGTGCGAACACCACCGGTACGACCGGCCATGCGCATTCCTTTAAACACTCGGCTGGGAGTAGAACCCGCTCCGATTGAACCCGGGTGACGAGCACGGTTGTGCTGACCGTGCGTACTTTGTCCAACACCACCAAATCCGTGGCGCTTAACAACACCTTGGAAACCCTTTCCTTTGGAAGTACCAACTACGTCAACGAAGTCACCTTCAACGAAAACACGATCAACAGCGATTGAGTCACCGAGATTAACTTCACCCTCGAAATCATTGAGAAACTCAACAAACTTGCGCTTGGGGGTCGTATTTGCTTTTTTTACATGTCCTAGGAGCGGTTGACCTAGATTCTTCTCTTTCATCTCACCATAGGCAAGCTGAATAGCAGAATATCCGTCAACATCCTCTGTTTTGATTTGGGTAACGATACACGGACCGGTTTCCACGATGGTACATGGAACCATTTTCCCGTTGGCATCATAGATGCTCGTCATCCCTACTTTTTTTCCTATTAAACCAGGCATTGTTCTCTATTTAAAACAGATCAAACTTTAATTTCAACTTCAACACCACTTGGCAATTCCAGCTTCATCAAGGCATCGATAGTCTTTGCGGATGAACTGTAAATGTCAAGCAGTCGCTTGTAGGAGGAGAGCTCGAATTGCTCGCGGCTCTTCTTGTTTACGTGGGGTGAGCGGAGCACAGTGTAAATACGCTTGCGGGTGGGCAACGGAATAGGTCCGTTAACTACCGCTCCTGTGCTCTTCACAGTTTTGACGATCTTATCGGCTGACTTGTCAACCAAATTGTAATCGTACGATTTCAACTTAATGCGAATGCGCTGACTCATTATATATACTAATTAATGCGGATTATCCTTTAACTTTTGCAATAACCTCATCAGAAATGTTTCTTGGGGTCTCAGAGTAGTGGCTAAACTCCATACTTGAAGTTGCTCTACCAGATGTGATCGTACGGAGGGCCGTAACGTATCCAAACATTTCAGAAAGTGGCACTTTTGCCTTAATTACTTGTGCACCTGCACGGCTGTCCATACCTTCGACCTGACCACGACGCTTGTTAAGGTCACCTACAACATCACCCATGTTTTCTTCGGGAGTAGTTACCTCCACTTTCATGATAGGCTCAAGGATAACAGGTGAAGCTTTCTTAGCAGCCTCGCGATAAGCGATTTTAGCGGCCAATTCAAACGATAGTGAATCGGAGTCAACAGGGTGGAAAGATCCGTCAGTAAGGGTGATTTTCATTGAATCCATGGTGTATCCAGCTAGAGGGCCGTTTTTCATGGCTTCTTTGAATCCTTTCTCTACTGAAGGGATAAATTCCTTAGGAATGTTACCACCTTTGATTTCGTTTACAAACTGAAGACCTTCTTTCCCTTCATCAGCAGGAGACATAGTAAATACGATATCCGCAAATTTACCACGACCACCAGTTTGCTTTTTATAAACCTCACGGTGATTAACCGTTCCAGTAATAGCTTCTTTATACTGTACCTGCGGAGCACCTTGATTACATTCAACCTTGAATTCACGTTTCAAACGGTCAACGATAATTTCCAAGTGTAGCTCACCCATTCCAGAAATAACGGTTTGACCGCTATCCTCATCAGTGTGCACACGGAAAGTGGGATCCTCTTCAGCAAGTTTGCTCAAAGCCATACCCAAACGATCTACGTCTGATTGTGACTTAGGCTCGACAGCAAGACCGATTACCGGCTCGGGGAAACTCATTGATTCAAGAACAATTGGATGCTTCTCGTCACAAAGAGTATCTCCAGTTCTGATGTCTTTAAAACCAACACCAGCTCCAATATCACCAGCTTCTAACGCCTCAATAGCGTTTTGCTTATTGGCGTGCATCTGGAAAATACGTGAAATACGCTCTTTCTTTTCAGTACGAGTATTGAATACGTAGCTACCAGCATCTAATTTACCAGAGTAGGCACGGAAGAAACATAGACGACCAACGTAAGGGTCAGTAGCAATCTTGAAAGCAAGAGCTGCAAAAGGCTCAGCTACATCAGGACGACGCTTTTCTTCTTGTTCCGTTTTAGGGTTGGTACCCACAATAGCTTCAACGTCTAGTGGAGAAGGCAAGTAAGACATCACCGCGTCAAGCATGGCCTGAACACCTTTATTCTTAAATGCAGAACCACACAAGATAGGCGTAATTGCCATGTCGATGGTCGCCTTGCGGATAGCCTCTTTCATTTCCTCTTCGGTAATCGAATCTGAATCTTCAAAGAATTTCTCCATCAATACATCATCGTACTCCGCAACTGCTTCAACAAGCTTTTCGCGGTACTCATCAACCGTGTCAACTAAATCTTCAGGCACATCTACAAACTTGTAGGTCATACCCTGAGTAGAGTCGTCCCAAATGATTCCACGACGGGTAATCAAATCTACAACACCTACAAATTCTGCTTCGGCTCCGATAGGGATTTGTAGAGGCACGGGATTGGCGCCAAGACGCTCTCCAATTTGCGAAACTACATTAAAGAAATCTGCTCCACTGCGATCCATTTTATTAACGAACCCTAGACGTGGAACACGATACTTATCCATCTGACGCCATACAGTTTCCGACTGAGGCTCTACACCACCAACCGCACAGTAAAGGGCAACAGCTCCATCAAGTACACGCATTGAACGCTCTACCTCTACAGTAAAGTCAACGTGACCAGGAGTGTCGATAATATTAATTTTGTATTCTTTGGTATCGTCAACGGGCTGACCTTGCTCGGTTGGAAACTTCCAAAAACAAGTAGTAGCAGCAGAAGTAATGGTAATACCTCTTTCCTGCTCTTGCTCCATCCAGTCCATGGTTGCAGCACCGTCGTGTACTTCACCAATTTTGTGACTTACACCAGTATAATAAAGGATACGCTCTGTAGTGGTGGTTTTTCCTGCATCAATGTGAGCAGAGATACCAATATTTCGCGTGTATTTTAAATCTTTTGTTGACATAGCTCAGAAGTGCTTTTCTTTTTAGAATCTAAAGTGAGAGAATGCTTTGTTAGACTCGGCCATTTTGTGAACGTCCATACGTTTTTTCACTGCTGCACCTTCTTCTTTAGAAGCGGCAATGATTTCATTAGCCAAGCGCTGAGCCATTGTCTTTTCGTTACGCTTACGTGAATAAAGAATCATCCATTTCATCGCAAGAGATATCTTTCTATCTGGACGAATTTGAACAGGAATTTGGAAGTTAGCTCCACCTACACGGCGGCTACGTACTTCTACGTGAGGCATAACGTTGGTCAAGGCCTCTTTCCATACTTCTAATCCATTACTGTTTTCTGTCTTCTCAGCAACACGATCAATAGCCTCGTAAAAAATAGCGAAACTCTTATCTTTTTTTCCGTGTAACATCATCATGTTAACGAAGCGAGTAACTAGTGGATCGTTAAAACGAGGATCCGGAAGAATAGGACGCTTTTTTGCTCTGGTCTTTCTCATGACTCTTTATTATTTTTTGTCCTTAGGACGTTTTGTACCATACTTAGAACGACGCTGCTTACGTCCATCAACACCCGCAGTATCTAGAGCCCCGCGAACAATGTGATAACGAACACCAGGCAAATCCTTCACACGACCGCCACGCACCAACACAATAGAGTGCTCCTGCAGGTTGTGTCCCTCTCCAGGGATATAGGCGTTGACCTCATTTCCGTTAGTCAATCGAACACGAGCCACTTTGCGCATGGCAGAGTTAGGCTTCTTGGGAGTAGTGGTATACACACGTGTACATACTCCTCTTCTTTGCGGGGACGCATCTAGAGCCAAAGACTTGCTCTTTTTCTTAATCTGGGTACGTCCCTTACGCACTAATTGTTGAATAGTCGGCATATAACTCGAAACTATTTATTACTCAATATTTTGTTTAATTACCCTACTTTTAAGGGACTGCAAATGTACGTCAATTATTCACACTGGCAAACAATGACATAATTTTTTTTTAAAAGTGGCCAATTTCTCGAAATGCGCGGAAAACTTGGAGGTTAGGGCGCTTTTTCACAAAAATAAGAACCCTCTTTTTTCAATATCGCACCCATCATCAAAGAAATTTTCGGAATTCGACCTGCCCTTTATTATCATTTTTTGAATTAGCTGCGATTTTTATCAACACTACAGTATGAATAATTCAAAAAAGCCCTGACCCAAAAAATCTTTTTCAACACAACTTGCATTTTTAATCAAAATAACTATATTGTTGTCGAAATTTTGACAAAATAAATGTCGTTTGAATATGTTTGCACAAACCTGCTTTTCCCTACGCTATGGGGTTATTGACGAAAAAACTTGGCTAAACTGGGCAATCCATAACGGATACAACAGACTGGTCATAGCCGATACATTAACAACATCAGCCGTTTTTTCAAGCATGCAAGAAGCACAAAAAAGCGGACTGCAAGTCATCCCCGCCATCGATGTTCCTCAACGCTACATACTCGTTGCCCAAAACTGGAACGGATTTGCCGCAATGAACCATTTTGTAAGTACACATCTGCACAGCGCAAAATCATTCCCGGAAAGGGCTCCGCAAATGGAAGGCGTGATCGTGATTTACCCCTTTAATAAGGACAACTATTTTGCTCCTAAAGAAAATGAATACATAGGGGTGCGCCCAACGGATTTAAACCGAATAAACTTCTCCCCATGGAAATACCACTCCGAAGTGCTAATGGCTGCCCCAAGAATGCGCTTCCGCAATAAACGCGACTATAATACCCACCGCCTACTTCGCGCCATTGATGCAAATACCATACTGAGCGCACTCCCCATAGAAAACCAAGCATCACCGGAAGACATCCTGCTCAGCTACGCCGAAATCACCCACGCATATCGCGACGCACCACACCTACTCCACCGTACCGAAAGAATCCTCGACAGCTGCTGCTTTCACTACACCTTTTTAGTAGGACAAAACAAAAGCGTGTTTGGCCAAAGTCTGCGCGATGACGTGGAAAACCTCAAAGCCCAAAGCGAGAAAGGACTGCTCCGGCGTTACCAAAAAATCACCCCGGAACTGAGCGCTCGTCTGGAAAAAGAAATAGACGTCATCATCCAAAAGGGCTTCGTAAGCTACTTTCTGATTGCCGCCGACATCGTGCAATACGCTCGCAACCGAGGATTTTTTCACGTGGGAAGAGGCAGTGGCGCCAACAGTCTTACCGCCTACTGCATGGGCATTACCGATGTTGACCCCATAGACCTCAACCTCTACTTCGAACGCTTCATCAACCTGCATCGCGAGAGTCCTCCCGACTTCGACCTCGACTTCTCCTGGCGCGATCGGGATGAAGTTATTGCCTACATCTTCGAAAAACACGGGAGCAAACACACCGCACTACTGGCCACATACAACACTTTTCAGTACCGAGCTAACGTGCGGGAAATGGGAAAAGTCTTTGGACTTACCGCCTCCGAAATAGACCTCCTAGCTTCGGGTGGCCAAGCCAAAGACGCCCTACACGAGCTAGTGCTACGCTACAGCAAATACATCGAAGGCCTACCCAACCACCTCAGCATACACGCCGGAGGAATACTTATTCCCGACAAGAGCATCTACCATTTCAGTCCTACATTTCTCCCCCCAAAGGGATTCCCCACCGTGCAGTTCGACATGTACACGGCGGAAAACGTGGGTCTCTACAAATTCGACATCCTCAGTCAGAGAGGGCTTGGACACATACGGGAGGCCGTAAACATCATTGCCAAAACCCGACAAGAAGAGATTGACATCCACGATATACCTCGCTTCAAAGCCGATCCGAAAATTCAGCAACTTCTGCAAAATGGCGACTCCATCGGGGCATTCTACGTGGAATCACCCGCCATGCGTCAATTGCTGCGAAAAATGCAGTGCAAGGACTATATCAGTCTGGTGGCGGCCAGCAGCATTATTCGTCCGGGGGTAGCTCGCTCGGGTATGATGCAGGAATACATCCGGCGCTACCGCGACCCCGAAGCCCGCAAAGATGCTCATCCCGTTTTGATGAAAATCATGCCCGAAACCTTCGGAATTATGGTCTATCAAGAAGACGTAATTAAAGTAGCGCACTATTTCGCCGGACTCAGTTTGGCCGAAGCAGACATTCTCCGCAGGGCCATGAGTGGAAAGTATCGTTCTAAGGCCGCCTTCGATCAGTTGAGGGAGAAATACTTTAACAACTGCCGCGAACTCGGCCATCCCGATGCCTTGGCGTTTGACATCTGGCGACAAATCGAAAGCTTCGCGGGCTACTCCTTCGCTAAGGGGCATTCCGCCAGCTTCGCCGTAGAAAGCTACCAAAGTCTATTTTTACGCGCACACTACCCATTGGAATTCATCACCGCGGTAATCAATAATCGGGGAGGATTCTACAGCACCGAAACCTATTTATGGGAAGCCCGAAAGATGGGGGCAAAAATCGAACGCCCCAGCATCAACGAAGCTCAACGCGATTGTGTGCTGCTCAGCAACAACCGACTGATGATTGGCTGGGAATGGATCAGCGGATTAGAAGCGCAAACCATCAACAGAATACTGAGCGCTCGAGAAAAAGAAGGCCCATTTTACAGCATGGAAGACATATTTGATCGCGTACGACCGGGCAGAGAACAAATGCTGCTACTCATCCGTGCAGGAGCTCTACGGGAAATCGAAGCGTCCAAGCAAAAACTCTACTGGCAAACACACCAACTCTACAGCAATCCAGTCTCCCTGAAAATGGAAACCCCCAATCTCTTCCAAAGCGAACGAGTGAAGTACCAACTCCCCGAACTGGAAGTAAACCCGTTTGAAAACTACCGCGACGACACCGAGTGTTACGGTTTTCCGTTAGACAACCCCTTTCATATATGTACACTGCCTCCGCACCTAAAAGCGGAAGAACTAAAGCACCACCTTGGCAAAAGAGTGTGCGTATGCGGATACTTGGTAAGCATTAAGCCCACCCGAACGGTGAAGGGCGAGCGCATGTACTTCGGGACATTTTTCGACACCAAAGGCGAATGGCTCGACACCACGCATTTCCCAAAAATTGCCAGTCAGTATCCCTTCCGAGGCCGAGGCGTCTATGCTATTACGGGCATCGTGGACGAAAGTTACGGTACGTATAGTATTAATGTTGAAAAAATGGAACGACTTCAAGAAACAAATTAGCATTTCCCACAAGCGAATATTTCCGTCTGAGTGGTATTTTCGCCTCTTAAATAAGATACACTTTTATGTCGAACACAACAGAACGAATTTTAATATTAGGTGCCGGCGGGCAAATAGGCACAGAACTATCCGAATACCTAGCGGAAAAACACGGCGCAGAAAACGTAATCGCCGCCGACTTACGCCCCATCCCCTACCAACCATCCGTTGAACTTGACGCTACCAATGCGGCAGACCTAGAAGCCGTGGTAGAAAAATACCAAATCACCACCGTATATCACCTCGTGGCCATGCTTTCGGCTACGGCAGAAAAGCACCCCGAAAAAGGATGGGACTTAAATATGAACAGTCTGTTCCACGTACTCAATTTGGCAAAAAACGGGAAAATAAAGAAAATCTTCTGGCCCAGCTCCATCGCGGTTTTTGGTCCAACCACACCACGACATTATACCCCACAAAAAACCGTAATGGAACCTAGTACCGTGTACGGCATCAGCAAAAGTGCAGGTGAACTTTGGTGCGCATACTATCACGAAAAATACGGCGTGGACGTACGAAGCATCCGCTATCCAGGACTCATCAGCTGGAAGGGCGAACCCGGAGGCGGAACCACCGATTACGCGGTGGACATCTATTACGAAGCCCTCCGTAAAGGATCGTACACCTGTTTTCTCAAGGCCGACACCTATTTACCCATGATGTATATGGCTGATGCCATTCGCGCTACGGTTCAACTCATGGAAGCACCATCCGAGAAAATTCGCATTCGCACGTCGTACAACTTGGCAGGGAATTCATTTTGTCCGGAAGAATTAGCTAAGGAGATAAAAAAACACATTCCAGAATTCAAAATCGACTACGCTCCTGATTTTCGTCAAGACATTGCTGATTCTTGGCCAGCGAGCATCAATGATGAAGCTGCCCAGTATGATTGGTTTTGGCAGCCAAAGTATGATGTAGCGAAAATGACAGAAGAGATGCTTGCAGGATTGAAAGGGAAGTTGGGTCTATAATTTATAAGAATGAAAAAGCTGCTTGGAAAATTATTTTTAGGAGTCATGGGATGGAAAGTGCGCACGCCAGAAAATGCCGATTATACCCGCTGCGTAATGCTGGCTGCCCCGCACACATCCAATTGGGACTTTCCTATTGCCCAAGCAGCTTGTTGGATACTAGGAATCAAGTGGCGCTACTTCATCAAAGACAATTATACTAAAAACCCTTTCTTCGGATGGTTTTTCAAAGCTACCGGAGCCATTGGCGTAGATCGCAGCAGCAGGAAAGGGAACTTGGTAGAATTTGCTATTAAGCAATTTGCAGAACACGACAAACTTGTCGTGCTTGTTCCGGCAGAGGGAACCCGCAAGCGTGTGGATAAATGGCGTAAAGGATTTTACCACATTGCAAAAGGTGCTAATGTTCCTGTTGCCCTTGGTTTTATGGACTACGGAAAAAAAGAAACCGGCGTACTCAGCGTATTTGACCTCAGTGGTGATTTTGAAAAAGACATGCAGTTTATCCAAGATTCGTACTTGCCCATAACTCCAAAATATCCAAATCAGTATAACCCAAACATCTACTAATTTTATGTCTATGCTAAGTGAAATCAACCCCCAAGACATCCTATTTCTCGATATAGAAACCGTTCCCGGAAACGAAAACTTCGAAGAATTAACCGAAGAAATGCAGTGGCTATGGGAAAAGAAATCGGCAAAATTCCGTGAGGAAGACCAAAGCATTGCCGATAGTTATTTCTCCAAAGCGGGTATTTATGCTGAATACGGAAAAATTATCTGTATATCGGTGGGCATTTTACATAAGAAAGACGAGAATTGGCATTTCCGACTTAACTCCTTCTATGGCGATGACGAAAAAGAACTGCTTCATAAGTTTGGTGATATGCTCACCAAGCACTTTAGCGGTAGATCGAAAAGGCTTTGTGGACATAACGGAAAGGAATTTGACTTTCCCTATATCTGCCGTAGAATGCTCATTCATGGTTTGATGTTGCCACCCATTTTACAGATTCAAGGAAAGAAACCTTGGGACATTCAGCATATCGACACCCTCGATTTGTGGAAATTTGGCGACTATAAAAATTACACTTCCTTGCGACTATTGGCGGCCTTATTTAAGGTTCCCACTCCAAAAGATGATATTGACGGTAGCGAGGTAGCCGGGGTGTATTGGAAAGATAAAGATTTGCCCAGAATTGTTACCTACTGCGAAAAAGATGTGGTGACCACAGCCAGAATTTACTTGAAAATGGCGGGCGATCAAACCCCAATTCCCGATGAAAATGTAAGCCGGAATGAATGAGGGTTTAGTCATAGATAACCTCAGTATTGGACAGCATTCGGACATCGTAAAAAATATCCATTTACAAATCGCTCCCGGAGAACGCCTAGGATTGGTAGGCGAATCGGGATCGGGGAAGAGTCTAACTGCACTGAGTATTGCGGGACTATTACCGAAAGGACTTTCCATAACGCAAGGAGCAATCTCGCTACGAGTAAAAGACGAATCCCTAGAACTTCCTCAGGCCGAGGAAAAAGACATATTACACTTTCGCAGGAAACACATTGGTTTTGTTTTCCAAGAACCTATGTCGGCTCTCAATCCAGTTATTGCCTGTGGAGAACAGCTAATGGAAAACCTGGAGATGGGTGGAATGCGTTCGGAATCTGAGCGAAAAAAAACGGCCCTTCAGTGGCTGGTTGATGTTGGTCTGTACGAAACAGACCGGATTTTCCGAGCTTATCCTCACGAGCTTTCAGGTGGCCAACGGCAACGCTTGATGATTGCTATGGCCATGTGCAATAATCCTCATTTACTGATTGCCGACGAACCTACAACGGCATTAGACGTAGAGGTGCGCGACAAGGTTCTCGATGTAATGATAGATTTGTGTGAACGCTTTCAGACCTCCCTCCTACTCATCAGTCATGATTTGCGCATGGTATCCGAAAGGTGCGGAAAAATTGCGGTAATGCAAAAAGGGGAAGTGATAGAGAGTGGTAGTGCCGAACAAATTTCCTTGAATCCTCAACAGGCATACACCAAAGCCTTATGGGATTGCCGTCC
>JBHYFA010000037.1:0-27751 GCA_051859825.1 Schleiferiaceae bacterium | reverse complement strand
TGTTCCAACAAGACGTCTGCTAACGGCATCTTCCATTACGTGAACAAGATAACGGTTGCCTTCTTCTAATGGAAAATCTTGCAAGGGAATGGGAACCAGTAATTCCTTGGCAATTCCCCAATTGAAAAATGCCCCAAAATCTACAACGTTTGTGCATTCGAGCATCTTCGTTTCACCCTTGATAGCGATAGGCTTAAGCGTTGTAGCCACCGGACGCTGCTCGTTGTCGAGGTAAACAAACACCTCAATCAAATCACCGATTTTCATGTCGATTTCCACGTAAGCGTTGGGTAGCAATACCTCATCACCATCTTCATTTTTGAGATAAAGTCCTTGTGGTGTTCGCTTAACGATTTCCAGTTCGTGATAAATTCCTATTTCCATTGCATATGTAAATAATTGTTTCTTAAGTTGTCATCTCGACATAAATATCGGAACAAGTTATGGAGTGTCCTAGTCAATTTTTATTGGAGCTTGTGAAGGCTACTACATGGACATTTCAAATTATCGTTTCCAAATGTTGTATTTGAGGATGCAGTAGATAGCACGAAAGCCGTCTCTCCAACCAATTTTCTTACCTTCAGCATAGGTTCTGCCGTAATAGGAAATACCAACTTCATAAATACGGATATTTTTAATTCTAGAGATTTTTGCGGTCACTTCCGGCTCAAAACCAAAGCGTTTCTCTTGTAAATCCAAACCCTTAATAAATTCTGCACGAAACATTTTATAGCATGTTTCCATGTCGGTAAGGTTCAAATTGGTAAGAGCGTTAGACATAAACGTCAAAACTTTATTCCCGATTGAGTGCCAAAAGAACAAAATTCGGTGGGGATTGCCTCCCATAAATCTTGAACCATAAACTACATCAGCCTGCCCATTGAGGATAGGGCGGAGGAGGAGTTTGTACTCTTCGGGGTCGTATTCCAAATCAGCATCCTGGATAACAATGATATCTCCTTTAGCTTCTTTTATTCCGGTATGTAATGCAGCACCTTTTCCTTGGTTTACTTTGTGAGAGTAGAGCTGTATATTAAAGTCTGGGTTAGACTGGCTATACTTTTCTAAAGCTTTCAAGCTTTCATCCGTGCTACAATCGTTTACACAAATTACTTCAAGATTGATTCCTTGAGGCAATTCTAACACACGAATTTTGTCCAGAATAAAGTGAATGGTTTTTTCTTCGTTGTAAACGGGGATGATTACGGATAATAATTGGTTAGATTCTAAGCTCATGTATTGAGGTGGTAAGGGGGCAAAAATAAACAAGACCGCAGGTTTCCCCACGGTCTTGACTTTTTTATTTTAAACAGCGTTTAAAAGCCTATTTTCGAAATAAAGAAATAGCCATTTTTAGCTTCAACAAATACTCGTAAAACATTAGTACAAGCTGATTCCTCAATCATATCAACTTCAAAATAGGTGCTTCCCGAAATTTCTCTATCGGATTCAACGATACACAAACCTTCTTCCATACGAAAATCGCAGGTTTCATCGTAAACAATAGCATTGTCATCGAAGAATTTCACATCGCAATTTGCGTTGTTAGAAGCGTTATAGTAGGTCATTAGCGAATCTTGCCAAGACCATTTTCGCGAACCTTTTAAATTAGTCAATTCGAAATCTTCAAGCCAAGTAATTAATCCGGATTCGGAGTAAACGATAGACTGATCAGAAATTCCGGTTAAAGAATCCAGACGCAGGCGAAATTGGGTTTGCAATTGGCTATTTGCCCCAATATTTTCCAGCGAAAAAGAGCCTAATAAAGGTTTTCTTTCTCTGCGGAAATTAAGTAATTCAAAAGAAGTAGTAGAGCCTTGAGCATCATAATCGCCATTGCGGATTACTCTTACGATACCATTTCTCCTTAATCCGTCTGTATCTAGGGTTCCAGCGCCTCCAGCTCCAAACTCAATAAATACTGTGTCTCCTGAGCCTATACCAAAAATATTTGGGTAAAGACTAACCGTATCAGATAAGCCGTATTGAGGATGTCTCAAATATTCATCGTACAGCATGTAGGTATGAATAAATGAAGATTTAATTTCTACCAATGGATTAATGAAGCCATTTTCCCTGGTAAAAGTACTTGCATCTTCTTCATTGCAACTTACAGTAAAAAAGATGGCCACCAAGGGCAGTACCAGTTGAAATATTTTGTTTTTCATTTCTACAAATATTAAATATTATTCAGCCTGTGAAGCTTTAGATTTTTCTTGGTCGGCCTTTTTATATTTTGATTTATCCCAAAGGGCAATGTTGGCTCCAATATTAATGGAAGCTCCACGGAAGTCCCCTAAATCAAATGATCTAGACATAATATCGGCCATAGCAAAGAACTGGAAGCCCGGAAAATAAAGTTGAACACCAGCTCCTCCACCAAACACTCTACCTTGGATAGTGGAGATGTTAACTAAACCGTGTATAAAACGGGTAGGAGTCCAAATGTAGCGCAAATTAAAATCAATAAATGTGCGTTCATTCCAAATGGTGTAGCGGTTGATGCTCGCAAAAGCGTGGCGATCACTAAGTCTGTACTCACCAGCAAGAATAATCTGGGTGGGTAGATTTCTGCGGTAGGCAGCACCATCAATAGTATCAAGTTCAAAGGCGTCGGTAATGGCAGATACCGCATCACCTGTATTGAATTGATTGTTTCGTACGTCAACTTCAGCACCATCAAACTCGACAATCCCCGAAACTCTAATGTTTCTCACGCCGCTGTTGTAAAGGATGCTTCCCAAACCATTTGCCGCAGCAGAAACCACGAATTTATCATTGATTTTATACTCGGCACCTAAATCAAAAGAGACACCTCGGTTATTGCTTAAATCCAAATCACTCAGCAACTGACCTACATCAGCACCCTCTAAAATAGGATCATCTATAGCTCCAAGGATGGTCGATGTACGTAAAAAGGCATTTGAGTTCAGACGCCATTCATCGTCACCAAAGTAAACCTGAATGTCATTTGCATCACCTCCGAAATATAGGTTTGCCAAGCCATAATGGCGGTTAAAGCGGGTTCCTAAACTCAGCTTTTCGTTTACGGAAAACTGAAAGCCTACATGCCATGTCATTAGCATGGAAATATCCATAGTCCATCCACCCAGTTGAACATTTTGGTTACGAAACCTCTCTTGATCATTTCCTCGTGTAAGCCACAAGATATTTACCGGGAGAGTCATGGAGTTTAAGGTACTTAGTTTAGTTCCAAAACTCAATGAAGCACGACTGCCCAGGTGGAATGATCCAAAAAGAAGGTGCGTTTCGTTGTTTGCACGAATAAAATCTCGATCGTCAATTTGATTGAGAATACCTTGAATATTATTATCCAGTTCCGTTCCTCTCCTCATCAAATCGTAAAGGGTAAACCCAGTATTGTGGAAAGAGGTCTCGTTGCTAAACAAAGCTAAACTAAACCTTTGATCGGTGCGAATTGCAGGGTTTAGCATTGAACTCTGAGCTACTCCTCGGAAATTATAGAGCATTAAATCGCTTTGACCAAAAGTGAAAACGGGGGCGAGGAATAGAATGAGGACTACTCCCTTAATTGTTAATCTATTCATCGTCATCATCGCTTAAAATTCGTATTGCAACACCAGCTTGGACACTTAGACGTGCCTCAAGTTCATAGTCTTCAAATATTACTACTCGGTCTTGTCCATTATTCACCGTACCTAATTGCAGCTCCAACTCAGCATTGGTTACATCTAATAAACGCTTAACCACTTCTTCTTGAAATTCTGCGGAATATTCGTATTCTATTGGATCTACAACCCGGCCATCAGCATTTACAGGGGCAGCTTGGATAACGGGTAATACTAGTGAATCTACGATTTCCTGATTATCGTCTTTGAAAAACACTTTTAGCAAAGCGTCAAAGGGAAAAGAATTGATACTTTTTACGGTTACACCAATTCTTGTTACCTCTTGAGGAAGAGAGCCAAGTAATGTGAAATTTCTCAAGTCCTGACGTAAAACCAAGGTCTCAGCAGAAAAGTCAAGAGGAATTTCGATTTCTAATCCAAAAATTACGTCATTTTCAATAGAACCAAAATTGACCGTAGTTGAATCAGCGCCCGGGTTAACAATGATTGTTCCTTGAACAAATATCTCTTCCGGTAAATCAGAAAGGAGTTGACTCAAATCAGAATTAGAAGAATTAAACTCTATTTCAGAATATTCACTTCCCGTACCAGGAGCAACAGCTCTATTAATATTTACTACAGGAAGATTCACAAATCGAGGCTTACCGTTTTTAATGGTAGTCATTACCGGTGTAAATGAAAACTCTACACCTAGAGGATTCCATACTTTAACTCTAATAATAGGATTAGTAAGGTTTATAGCTCCCGAGAATTGATTTAAACCGGCTAATTGGATTCGCTGCGAAGTAGGAGGGAGAGCCATAGTACGTGTTCCAAAATAACCCTCAACTTGTTGAATAGTTAAATCTGAAAAATTCCACTCGAATTGTACCGGGTCAGCAGTATTCAACCCAGGTGCTAAAATAACCTCAGCAGAAAACCCAATTACTGATTTTCCACCAGACAAAAAGTTAATCTCTAAACCACTAATATCGAAAGAGCCACTACTAGATGATGCCGAAACGGTAAAGTCAAATACGGCTGGAGCCCCATTTAAATCAGCATTATTCAAGGTGAAGCGAACCATAGTATTCTGCGGAATATCAGAAGGAAAGCTGTAGTTTAAAGATCCGCTTTGAAATAATACTTTTGATAAACGCGCTTCGCCAAATGTAGCCATCTCAAATTCAAGTCCAAGAGGACCAGCACCAACAATAGCCACTGCAGGCGTGATCGGTTGATCCTCGGGAATATCAAAATACTCTGATGGTGAATGTTCTACTAAAGTATCCGAACGAAAGGCAACACTAAGCGCTCCATTCGCGTCCTTCCTTAAAAATTCAGATTCTTCATCAATGTCTTTCAAATTGAGAAAGGCTTTAAAGAAAGGAGCAGACCAGTTGGAGTTTATCCTTCCTCTAAGAACATCAGTGTCTAAATCATCTCGATTACACTGGATGCCTAATACAATCGTTGCCAATGTGAGCAACAGGTAATTTTTTTTCATTCTTTAAAATATATTATGACTTAAATGAAAATCAACGATTTAAAAACAGAAAACATCAGCTAACACAGCTTTATTCCTCCATTTTAAACCGGCGTAAAATTATAACAATTATTTTAGATACAAGTCAAAATAATTTCCTCGAAGAACTTTTTTTCAGAAACTGAAATCAAACTTTGAGTATAGAATATCGGGGATTTAGAAAAGGAAAAATATCTAAAAATAATGCAGCTAAAAGAAAAGTTACATTTTGATTACGAGCTAAATATTTAAAATCAAACGTTAACGAAAAAACTACTTTATAATCCTTACCTCAATTCTTCTGTTTAATGCTCGACCTTCCTCAGTATCATTCGTAGCAATAGGGGAGGTGCTTCCTGCTCCTGAGGAAGAAATTCGCGAGGAAGAAATAGATTTTTGAATTAAATATTGACGAACTGCCTCGGCACGCTGTCCGCTCAAGCGTTTATTATACGCATCACTTCCTTGATTATCAGTGTGCCCAGTGATTTCTATTTCTACGGAAGGGTTATTTACTAAAAGCTGATACAAACGATCAAGCTCGGTGAAGGACTCTGACTTCAGTTCATAAGAATCGTAGTCGAAGAAAATGTTTTTCAAAATAACCTGAGCATTGGCTTGCAGAGCTTGAAGTTCAATGGGCAAGCGTTTGGGAGCTTCCGCAGTTTCGTCTATCAATTCAAAGCTTCCTGAATAAAACATGTAACCATCTTTTTCAACACTAATGACATAGTTTTGATTGGCGGGCAGAACAATAAAAAAATCACCAGATTCATCCGACTTGTTGCTCCAAGTAGTATCTCCCGTTTGTAGAGAAACAACTTCTATCAAAGCCTCGCTGATAGGGCGTTTGGTAGTCGCATCAACCACTTTTCCTTCTACAAATGCAATGGAAGTTTGCTTTGCCGCCGAAGGCAACTGAAACGAATACAAATCAAGTCCACCAAAGCCCTCCGGACGATCTGAGGCGAAATAGGCCGTTTTTCCGTCAGGACTAATAATCAAACTCGATTCTTCACCAGACGAATTAATGGGATATCCGAGATTTTCAGGTTCGCCCCAAGTGCCATCAGGCTGTCTTTTACTTACGAAGAAATCTAAATCACCAAAACCGGGATGGCCGTCAGAGGCAAAGAATAAGTGATTGTTGTCGAAATAAATAAATGGTGTAGTTTCACGGTAGCGTGTATTTATCTTTCCCGGAACCGGCTCAGCTTTAGACCAAGAACCATCCATACGAAGCTTGCTATGCATAATGGTTATCAGCGAACTTCGAGAGTCTTTACCTCGAACGAAATATAGTGTTCTTCCATCGGGAGAAATAGACGGCATGGATTCCCAAGCTCCGGTATTGATGTTTTCACCAAGATTTTCCGGTTGCGACCATTCACCATTAGCTAATTTTTTGGAGACATAAATATCACATGAACCAAAACCATCCATTCTCATGCATCCAGCAAAAAATAATGTTCTGCCGTCGGAACTCAGACTTTGTGCCCCCTCATTCAATGGCGTATTCAACCTTCCTTTTAAACGCTCTTTTGGTTGCCAAGCTCCATCTTCATCGCGAATACTCTGAAAAAAATCTTCATCTAATCTACTTCCCTCAATTTGTCTTTCGGTAAATACCAAGGTTTGATTATTTGCACTAATACTTGGAAAGTATTGATGCCCAGCGTCGTTTATTGCCGGACCTAAATTCTCAGGATTGAACTCCTGTGGCTGCTTGATGGCTTCTTTGGCAAAAGCACTACTTGAAATAATGAGTTGCGCTCTATCGCGAGCTCTTTCCGCCGTTCTACCAAGTTGCAAATATTGCCGCATGACCTTTTCTGCCTCAGCATAATTTTCATTGAAAAAATACACTTCTCCCAGATTGAATAAAACATAAGGCGCTTTACCCGTTTGTAAGGCAGAGCGATATGCCGCTATGGCCTTGGGATAGTCACCGGCTTTGGTATAGATGTCACCTTGCAAAATCCAAGCTTGTGCAAAGTCGGGTTCTTTCTTTACAATTTTTTCTAGGGTTGAAATCGACTTTTCAACTTGACCTTCACGTAGCTGAGCCTTCGCCTTTTCAAAGTTCTTTAACGTGGATTTGCTTTGGGCGCAGGCTCCGAGCGATATACTCAGAAAAATTAGTAAGGAAAGAAGTCGTTTCACGGGATATTCATGTATTTATGCGTCTGTAATGAAATACTCCATTTTGGATTTTTCATGACGTAATCAATAATTTGGGGAGTCATTTTTTCTCGTCTGCTCCATTCGGGTTGAAGAAAGAGTGTGCAATTATCGGACACTTTTTTTGCATGCTCCTCCGCCCATAGAAAATCATTCTGGTTGTAGATGATAACCTTGAGTTCGTTTGCTTTTGCGTACCAATCGGGTAGGGGTGGCCCTGTTTTTTTTGGCGATAAACAAATCCAATCCCACACACCAGAAAATGCGTAAGCACCCGAAGTTTCCAAATGAATATTGAATCCCAGCCCCTTCAATTTTTCGGTAAGTGGTTGCATGGGATAGGTTGAAGGTTCGCCTCCGGTAATAACAATGGTTTTGCAATTACTTTCTTTAACTGCTGTCAGCGCTTTTTCAGCAATGATATCAATAGAGGTAGGAGGATGCAAGGCTGCATTCCAGCTTTCCTTTACATCACACCAATGACAGCCAACATCGCAACCGCCAATACGAATAAAATAGGATGGGGTACCGCTGTGGTACCCCTCTCCTTGAATGGTATAAAAATCTTCCATTAAAGGAAGATAAAGTCCGGTTTGAACTTGTTTTTCAGCCTCTAACATTCCCTAGTCTTCCGATTTAATATCTTCTTCTTGAGAACTTTCTTCGGAAACTTTTTCTTCGAGAGTAACTGAGAGTCCGTCTCCGGCTTCATTGACATCCATTTTCACTTTGGAGCCTTCTTTCAGCTTTCCTCCAATGATTTCTTCAGCAAGGATATCTTCAATGTATTTTTGAATGGCGCGGTTGAGCGGTCGAGCACCAAATTGCGGATCAAAGCCTTTATCGGCAACAAAGTTTCTTGCTTTCTCAGTAAGCACTAAATCGTAGCCAAGTGCCTCAATACGCGTATAAAGCTTTTTGAGCTCGATATTGATGATTTTCAAAATATCTTTCTTTTCCAATGGATTAAAGAGGATAACATCATCAATACGGTTTAAGAACTCTGGGGCAAAAGCCTTTTTCAATGCGCTTTCAATCACGCCTTTAGAAAGTTCGGCTGATGAATCCGACCTAACTTTAGTTTGAAAACCAACTCCAGTTCCAAAATCTTTAAGCTGTCTCGACCCCACGTTGGAAGTCATGATGATAATGGTGTTCTTAAAGTCGATCTTTCTTCCCAAACTATCGGTAAGCTGACCATCGTCTAAGGCTTGGAGCAATAGGTTGAATACATCCGGGTGGGCTTTTTCAATTTCGTCGAGAAGGACTACCGAGTAAGGCTTTCTGCGAACCTTTTCGGTGAGTTGTCCACCTTCTTCGTAGCCTACGTATCCTGGAGGCGCACCGATTAATCTGCTCACGGCAAATTTTTCCATGTATTCACTCATATCAATACGAATCATGGCGTCTTCCGTATCGAAGAGAACGCGAGATAAGTCTTTGGCTAGTTGGGTTTTACCCACACCTGTTGGTCCTAAAAAGATAAAGCTTCCGATTGGCTTCTTAGGATCTTTCAATCCAGCGCGATTTCGCTGAATGGCTTTCACCACTTTTTTAACAGCCTCATCTTGACCAATCACCATAGTAGCGAGCTCTTTTTCTAGTTTGGCCAAACGTTTTCCTTCCTTCTGGGCAATTCGCTGAACGGGAATGCCAGTCATCATAGCAACCACGTGCGCTACGTTTTCATCGGTCACTTTCACGCGATTTTTCTTGACTTCTTCCTGCCATTCACGTTGAGCGCGATCTAAGTCAGCCTCAATATGCTTCTCATCATCGCGCAACTTCGCGGCTTCCTCATATTTTTGGCGTTTTACAACCTGAATTTTTTCCTCGCGGATTTCTTCCAGGCGCTTTTCTAAATCCAAAACCTTTTTGGGAACTTTGATGCTGGTAATGTGCACACGAGAACCAGCTTCATCTAGAGCGTCAATGGCCTTATCAGGTAAATGACGGTCGGAAATGTAACGGGTTGTTAGACTTACACAAGCCTTAATGGCCTCTTCTGTGTAAATCACATTGTGGTGATCTTCGTATTTGTCTTTGATGTTTTGCAAGATTTGCACAGTTTCTTCCGGCGAAGTAGGTTCAACCATTACCTTCTGAAATCTGCGCTCAAGTGCTCCATCTTTTTCGATATACTGACGGTATTCGTCTAAGGTAGTAGCGCCGATGCACTGAATTTCTCCACGTGCTAGGGCTGGCTTAAACATATTAGATGCATCGAGAGAACCTGTTGCTCCTCCTGCACCTACAATGGTGTGTAGCTCGTCAATAAACAAGATGATGTCTTGATTCTTTTCTAATTCGCCCATCAAGGCTTTCATTCTTTCTTCAAACTGTCCGCGGTATTTGGTTCCGGCAACCAGAGAGGCCAAATCAAGGGTGATAACGCGTTTGTTAAAGAGCACTCGACTCACTTTATGTTGAACAATGCGCAGGGCGAGTCCCTCAGCGATGGCTGATTTACCCACACCAGGTTCACCGATGAGTAGGGGGTTGTTCTTTTTTCTTCTACTGAGAATTTGTGAAACACGTTCGATTTCGGTTTCACGACCCACAACGGGGTCTAGGGCTCCTTCTTCGGCCATTGCGGTAAGATCGCGCCCGAAATTATCTAGCACTGGAGTTTTACTTTTCCCGTCGCGAGCAGAACCTTTAGAAGCACCGCCACCTGGAGGAACCGAGCCACGTGAGCGCTCAGAGCTGAAATCATCATCTTCATCGCTGAAGGCAGCGGAAGGACTTTCTTTTTTACTCGAACCTCTATCTTTGGGATTATCTTGATCTCCACTATAATGCATTTGGTATTCCATGCGAACGGTTTCGTAATCAACATTAAACTGACCTAATATTCTCGATGTAGGGTCTTCTTCATTGCGAAGGATACAAAGCAGCAAATGACTGGTGCGTATGACGTTACTTCTAAAGTATTTCGCTTCTAAGAAAGTTGTTTTTAGCGCCTTCTCAGCCTGGCGGGTTAGCGGTAAATTTCTACCCGGCTGAACATTTCCGGTAACGTTTGGTGCATTTACCGTTTCTATCTTTTTACGTAAAGCTTGCGCGTTCACGCCTAAATCACGTAGAATGCGAGAGGCGCTACCTTCGCCTTCGCGTATGAGCCCTAAAAGAAGATGCTCGGTACCGATAAAATCGTGTCCCAATCGCAAGGCTTCTTCCTTGCTGTAATTGATAACATCTTTTACTCTTGGTGAAAAATTCTCATCCATGTTGTATTGTACTTGTTGTGTTTTCTAAAAAAAAATCTCGTTTGCTAAGCATAATTGACTGTTGGGAGCAATATAGAGGACAAACTCATTACAACCTCAATTATTCGTCTTTCTGCCTACAAGAAAGTTAATTACCTTATAAACGTGGAATATCATGCCATAGTTTAAAAGCTTTCTAAGCCACGAAGGTAAAACTACATTTTGATTTGTTAATGAGGTTTAACAATAGATTTTTTTTTTAACAGACTATGTGTATAATTGGTTGATGATTTTTGTATTTTGACAATATTCTCTTGGTCGGCATCATTTATTTTTGCTTTTTATTGATTAAACGAACTACCAAATCACGTTACACTAATAAACTGACAAAATGGCCGAAGGAGAAAGAATAATACCTATCAACATTGAAGAGGAAATGAAGTCCTCATACATCGATTATTCGATGTCGGTAATTGTATCAAGAGCACTGCCTGATGTGCGTGACGGTTTGAAGCCGGTACACCGTAGAGTTTTGTTTGGAATGCACGAATTGGGTGTTCAGTCCAACAAAGCCTATAAGAAATCTGCTCGTATTGTAGGGGAGGTGTTGGGTAAGTATCACCCTCATGGAGATTCGAGTGTGTACGACACTATGGTGCGTATGGCTCAAAGTTGGTCACTGCGCTATATGCTTGTTGATGGTCAGGGTAACTTTGGCTCTGTTGATGGCGATAGTCCGGCTGCAATGCGTTATACCGAAGCTCGATTGCGCAAAATCAGCGAGGAGATGCTTTCGGATATTGAAAAGGAAACGGTTGATTTTCAACTTAACTTCGATGATACTTTAAAGGAGCCAACGGTACTTCCAACGCGTATTCCGAATTTGTTGGTAAATGGTGCCTCCGGTATCGCTGTGGGTATGGCTACCAATATGCCGCCTCATAACCTAAGCGAAGTTGCTGATGGTGTAAATGCCTACATTGATAATCCCGATATCGACGTACCGGGCTTGATGCAGTTTATTAAAGCGCCTGATTTCCCTACTGGAGGTACAATCTACGGATACGAAGGTGTTCGTGAAGCCTTCGAAACGGGTAGGGGTAGAGTCGTTATCCGTGCTAAGGCGAATTTTGAAGAGGTAAAAGGTAGAGACTGTATAGTGGTATCCGAAATACCTTATCAGGTGAATAAGGCGGAGATGATTAAAAAGACCGCCGATTTAGTAAATGACAAAAAACTAGACGGTATTGCTGATATCCGTGACGAAAGTGACCGTTCGGGAATGCGAATTGTCTATGTACTTAAAAAAGATGCGATTCCAAACGTTGTGCTAAACAAGCTGTATAAGTACACCGCTTTGCAAACGTCCTTTAGTGTGAATAATATCTGTTTGGTAAACGGTCGTCCAATGGCGGTTAACCTCAAGGACTTGATTAAGCACTTTGTGGAGTTTCGCCATGAGGTAGTGGTTCGCCGCACCCAATACGATTTAAGAAAAGCAGAAGAACGAGCTCATATATTAGAAGGTCTAATCATTGCTTCTGACAATATTGATGAAGTAATCGCGTTGATTCGTTCTTCCAACAGTCCTGATGAGGCAAGAGAGAAACTCATTGTGCGTTTTGAGCTTTCTGAGGTTCAAGCTCGTGCGATTGTTGAGATGCGCTTGCGTCAGCTTACCGGACTAGAGCAAGAAAAGCTCCGTGCCGAATTTGACGAGCTCATGAAAACCATCGAATATTTAAAGAGTATTCTAGCTGATAAAGACCTCCGTATGCAAATCATTAAGGATGAGATGCAGGAGATTAAAGATAAGTATGGTGATGAAAGACGCACCGACATTGAATTATCTGGTGGTGATGTAAGCATTGAAGATATGATTCCAAATGAAGAAGTGGTAATTACCATTTCACATGCTGGATATATCAAGCGCACATCTTTAGCAGAATATAAAACCCAAGGAAGGGGAGGAGTTGGTCAGCGTGGTGCTGCAACGCGCGATGAAGACTTCGTGGAACACGTTTTTGTAGCGCGAAACCACAATTACATGCTCTTCTTTACCGAGCTTGGTAAATGTTTCTGGCTAAAAGTGTACGAAATACCGGAAGGTTCGAAGGCCAGCAAGGGTAGAGCGGTGCAAAACCTAATCAATATACCCCCAGATGATAAGGTTATGGCCTTTATCAATGTGGAAAATCTCAAGGAAGATGAGTATATCAACAACCACTTTGTGGTATTGATCACCAAAAAAGGGGTGATTAAGAAAACCACATTGGAAGCCTATAGCCGTCCAAGAATCAACGGTATTAACGCCGTAACCATTCGTGAGGGTGATCAACTACTGGAAGCCAAACTTACTGACGGCGAAGACGATATCATGATGGCCGTTAGAAGTGGTAAAGCCATTCGTTTCAATGAATCAGCCATTCGCCCCATGGGACGTGGTGCTGCTGGAGTACGGGGAGTAAGACTTGCTGATGATAATGATGAGGTAGTGGGTGCGATTACCATTAAAAAAGGTGAGGCCGACGTACTGGTAGTTAGCGAAAAAGGCTATGGTAAACGATCCGATTTAGATGAATACCGCATTACCAACCGCGGTGGTAAAGGTGTTAAAACCATCAATATTACCGACAAAACAGGAAACCTTATCGCTATCAAGGCCGTTACAGATGATAATGACTTAATCATTATTAACCGCCGTGGAATCACCATTCGACTAAGTGTGAGTAGTATGCGATTAATGGGTAGAAATACTCAGGGTGTACGTTTAATTACCCTTAAAGGTAACGATACAATCGCATCTGTAGCCAGAGTGCCCGCAGCCGAAGAAGTGGAGGAGGGACAAGTGGAAAATCCCGATTCTGGCAAGGTTCTTGGCTCTAATGATGAGATTACCGAAGGAACAACGGATGAAAATCCCAATCCAGAAAACGAATAATAAACCAAATATTTGACAAATGAAAAAGTTATTGATAATAGGTGCTACCTTACTCAGTTTTGTAGCATTTGCACAAGAAGGCACAAAAATCAGTAGTGCGATTATCGCCATCGATCAAAGAGGTGATGTTGCTGAGGGAAAAGATTATCTTGAACAAGCCCGTGAAGTTATTGAAGGAAAAGACGCTTCAGCCGTAAGCAAAAAAAACATGGCGAAGTTTCTTCATTATTACGGGAAAGTTCACTTCATGATTTTTCGTTCTGAAGACCCGCAAATTCAAGCACTCGATGATAAGCCACTCGATAAAGCGATTGAATACTTTTACAGAAGTGTGGAATACGAAAATTCCATCAAGAAGAATTACTTCAAAAGAGAGTCGACTAACTATATTCCCGGATTACTCACTCAAGTAATCAATAGGGGACTGCAAGCAGATGCTCAAGCAAAAGTAGAAATCGCAAATGGTGACACCGCCGCTGCTGATAAATTTCGCCAAGCTGCTTACACGGATTTTATGTCAGCCTATGAGTTTAGCCAAAAGCAGCCAACCAACAGACACGACACCTCATTATATTACAATGCAGGTTTTATGATGTTCTCTATGCGTAATTATGACGTAGCCATTGAGCATTTCACTAAATTAATTGACATGGGCTATACAGGAATTGGTTTTGAAGCCAAAAACCTGAAGTCTGAAAAATATGAATTGTTTCCTGATAAAGAAAGTGCAGAAGCTGCCATAGCACGTGAAACTCACACAGATCTTCGAATGACCGAAGATTTAACCGCTGATTTGTATAAGTCTTTGGCGATGACCTACCGTTTGAAAGGGGATACCGAGAACTACCGTGCTACGCTGACCAAGGCAAGAGAATTATTCCCTAAGAATGCGGAGTTAATTCGTGAAGAACTGCAGGTTTTCTTGGATAATAAAGAATACGATAAAGCCTTGTCTAATATTGATGCTTCTTTGGAGTTAGATCCTGACAACGTTGTTTTTCTTTACATCAAAGCTACCTTGCTTTACAGCGATGTGAAAGACATTGATGCTGCCAAGGCTGCGTATGATGAAGTTTTGAAGCGTGAGCCTAAGCATCCTGAAGCGAATTACATGATAGGGGTAATCTATATTGATCGTGCCAATGAGCTAGTAGAACCCATGAATAAATTGGGAACCAGCGCTGCCGATATGAAGAAGTTTGATGCTTTAAAGAAAAAGCAAAAATCCATCTACGAAGAAGCTATTCCTTATTTTGAGACAGCTATGGAGGTTTCACCTGAAGATTTGGATGTATTGAGAGCTTTGCAGCGCGTTTATTTTAATTCGGGTAATCGTACGAAGGCGATGGAGATAATGAATAAGATTAAGGAACTAGAGGGCTAGTCAATGTCTGTCTATAAAGTTTGATGACGGCGTTATGCTCATCCGAAAATCAGGTCATCCCGACAAAGACATGTCGGGACTCCTTGATTTTCAATTTTCGCAAGCCTCGCTCTCGGACTTTCTAGAGCAGCCACATTGACTTTATGGACAAGCTCTTGTTAGAGTGTCTATATCTATTACGTATAAAATTGAAAACGGGGGGGTTATTCCCCGTTTACTTCTAAAATCTTATTTAACATAATATAAATTATAGGAACAATGTTTTTTGAAAATATACGGGTAAAGTATCGATTACTAACTCAAATATGACTTACTAGAAAATTGATGCTGCTGGAGCTATTTTGTCTTTTTGAAGTTAACACAAAATAATATGCTAAACCAAAAACTACACTATGATGAATCCCTTTGCCAAACTACATTTGCTCCATGAATCAGTCAACACTTAGCATTGGAATTTTTTCCCTAGTTATATTGGGATTACTGGCACTTGACTTAGGCGTGTTTCGAAAAAAAGACTCTAAGGTTTCAAATGCTGAGGCACTCATCTGGAGCCTAATATGGATTTCGCTCGGTTTGAGTTTTGGCGTGTATTTACGCTTGACGTATTCCATTGAAGCCTCAACCGAATATTTTACGGCCTTTATTATTGAGAAAGCCCTCTCCATGGACAATCTCTTCATCTTTGTGCTGATTTTTCGCTATTTCGCCATTCCTGATAAATATCAACACCGGATTCTTTTTTGGGGTATTCTGGGAGCAATTATTTTTCGTGCCATCCTTATTTTTTCCGGCGTAGAGCTTATTCAACTTACCTACCTGCCCGCTTTTGATATCGGATCGTTGCATATCGACGAATTCAACGTCCTTTTATTCCTCTTTGGTATTTTCCTGCTCGTTACCGGTATAAAAAGTTTCAAAAAAAACGAAGAAACCCAAGGAAATATCCAAGATCATTTTGGTGTTAAATTGGTCAAAAAATTCGTGGATGTGCATCCGAAAATCGAAGGTAACGCCTTCTTTATCAAGAAAAATGGTAAACGCGTTGCGACCTTGTTATTCCTAGCTTTGGTAGTCATTGAACTATCGGATATTCTCTTTGCGCTGGATAGCATCCCCGCTATATTTACCATCACTCAAGATCCGCTAATCCTCTATACTTCAAATATTTTCGCGATTCTAGGCCTCAGAAGTCTGTATTTTCTCCTTGCAAACAGCATTCACATGTTTACATATCTAAAATACGGTCTGGCCTTTATCCTTGTATTTATCGGGTCTAAAATGCTAATAGCACCATTCTACCACTTTCCGGCAATGGTATCCCTCTCCATTATTGGATTTGCGCTCTTCGCCTCAATTGCAATTTCTCTAATTATGAGACGCATTTATTAAAACATAATCTGCGAAGCAATATTGTACGCACTCTCAAAAGCGAGCATGTTTAAGCCGTGGTTCTGCTTTTGCTCTTCGGCAAAACTAATGAGTTTTTCGGTAGGCATATTTCCTACCAAGTCATCCTTGGCCATGGGGCATCCTCCTAATCCTTGTATGGCACCGTCAAATCTTCGACACCCACCTTGGTAGGCCGCTTCTACCCTACTTCGCCAATCGTTGTAAGGCGTATGTAAATGTGCTCCGAACACTACCTCCGGAAAAGACGCGTTGAGATGTGAAAAAGCCTGTCGAATATCATCGGGCTTGGCAACGCCCACGGTGTCCGACAAACTGATGATGCCTACCCCCTTCTCGATGAGTTTTCCAGCCCAATCTACCAAAAGCTCCGGCGACCATTCTTCCTGATACGGATTGCCAAACCCCATAGAAATGTACAATACGAGCTCTTTCTGCTGTTTGCCACATACGTCGAGGATAATATCCACCAATTCCAAAGACTGAGCGATGCTCTTATTGGTATTGCGCTTTTGAAAAGTCTCAGAAATGCTGAATGGATACCCCAAATAACTTACTTGCGCGGCATCTGCCGCTTCCCGTGCACCCCGCTCATTGGCCACGATGCAGAGTAATTTACTTTTTGTAGCAGATAAATCTAAACCGTCTAAAACCTCCTTGGTATCCGCCATCTGCGGAATGGCTTTAGGAGAAACAAAACTTCCGGCATCAATGGTGTGAAACCCTACGTCCAATAACCTTTGTAAATACTTGATTTTGTTTTTTGTAGGGATGAACTGGTGCAAGCCTTGCATGGCGTCGCGCGGACATTCTACGATGGTGAAATTTTGTTTTATAGACATATAATCTGTTTTCAATTCAATGATTTGGCAATCTCCGAAACCATCTTCGGGCCTTCATAGATAAAACCTGTATAAACTTGCACTAAATCTGCTCCGGCATCCATTTTTTCCTGCGCATCCTGAGCCGTAAAAATGCCTCCACTGGCAATAATCACGAATCCGTTGCCACCCTTTTCGCGCAGATATTTTACCACGGCGGTGGACGCCTCCTTCACCGGTTTTCCACTTACTCCTCCTGCGCCAATTTCTTCAATGATTTGTTTGTTGGTTTGCAAATTCTCCCTCGATATCGTGGTATTCGTTGCAATAATTCCGTCGAGTTGAACTTCTCGGATGATGTCAATAATGTCGTCCAACTGCTCCTTCTCCATATCCGGAGCTATTTTCAGCAACATTGGACGGGGCTTTTCGAGCTTGGCATTCTCTTCTTGCAGAGTTTTCAATAATTTTGTTAGCGGCTCTTTCTCCTGTAATTCACGCAGACCCGGGGTGTTGGGCGAGCTCACATTCACCGTGAAATAATCCACGTAAGGGTGCAGCGCGTTGAAGCATTTTAGATAATCATCGAGGGCATTTTCGTTGGGGGTGACTTTATTTTTCCCAATATTTCCTCCGATAATCAAGCCCTTAGGACGATTTTTCAGCCTCTCAACTACCCTATCTAAACCATCGTTGTTAAAGCCCATTCGGTTGATGAGACCTTCATCTTCCGTAAGTCTAAACAATCGCGGCTGAGGATTTCCGTCTTGTGGCTTGGGTGTTACCGTACCAATTTCGATGAAACCAAAGCCCAAATTCTGCAAGCCATGAATGTATTCGGCATTTTTATCGAATCCAGCGGCCAGTCCTACCCTATTGGGAAAATCCAACCCCATCAAGCGCACGGGATTTTTCTTCTGGTACATTCCTCTGATCATTCCCGATATTCCTGGGACTTTGCTAAAAAACTGCAAGGCGCCCAAGGCAAAATGATGGGACTTTTCGGGCGACATACGAAACAGTGTAGGTCGTACTATGGATTTGTACATATACAAAAATGGCTTTGCCGCAAAAGTAAGCACGGGAGTATGAAAATGGAAATTCTTATAAGTACATAATGAGAATAACGAAGCTAAGACTTATGCAATACCAAAGGCTGTTCTAGAAAGTTCGAGAGCGAGGCTTGCGAAATTGGAAAATGAAAGAGTTTACTGGAGTAAATGACTTCGTTTTCCAATGAGCATAACGAAGCTATCGGACTTTCTAGACAGCCGAAAATAAAGGAAAAAATATCTCCATTATATCGTAATTTCGCGCCCCTATGCCCCAACCCGTCAACATCAAAAACCGCAGAGCTCGGTTCGACTACGAAATTCAGGATACCTACGTAGCCGGAATGCAACTCTTTGGCACTGAAATAAAGGCCATAAGAGAGAATAAAGCTGCTCTAAATGACAGTTATTGTCTCTTCATCGATGGTGAATTATACATCCGTGGCATGCACATCGGGGAATACACCTACGGGAATATCAACAACCACGAACCCTATCGCGATCGCAAATTGCTCCTGCAAAAGCGCGAAATAAACAAATTGGAGTCGGCCATGAAAAACGTGGGCAACACCATCGTTCCCCTCCGCCTTTTCATCAACGACCGAGGCTTGGCCAAATTAGAAATCGGTCTGGCCAAAGGTAAAAAGAACTACGACAAGCGCGCGAGCATTAAGGAGAAGGATATTAAGAGGGAAATGGATCGGGGGCGGTTTTAGTTATTTTCCGAATCAGCTCCCCCCTTCCCCAACGCCTCCCCAATCTCAATAGGCTTTCCATCGGAGTAAGCTTGCACAAAAGCATCTTTAAGACCCAATTGCAGCATTTCCTTGCGAAAGCGGTGAGCTTCGTCGTAGGAAGAAAATACGCCTAATGAGTATTTGAAGAGAATATCGTCTTTGAACATCCTGAATTGCATCAAGCCGCCGTCGTACAACTGCAAATCGCGTTTTTCGTAGGCGCCTACCTGCACGGAATACCACAAACCAACATTCCAATTGGGTACAAGCAAAGTGGTGTCAGCCACGGTTGCAATTTGCTCATCATCATGCGTATGCACTTCCACCGAAGATAATTGATTCCAAGCAAAATACCCTCCTACTCCACCGGAAATGAGTAAAACCAAACAAAGCACAACCCACAACTTCTTACCGGCCTGCGCTGATTTTAGGTTTTCGGTTAAAGTCAAGTTTGCTTTTTTTGCCTTTGCTAATTCACTTTCCAGTGTTTTTAACTTCTGCTCTACTTCGGGTGGAATGTACATGAAATATTGTTTTGAAAATGAAGAACAAAGCTACAATTCGGAAAGGCAATAAAACAATTATCAGAATAAAATACCAATATTTGTTTTTGCGTGTTCTTAAATAGGACCAATTGAAGTATCCACTTTTTAGGCAGACATTAATTAGTATTTGTCCATTAAGTCAAGAGTCTGATTCAGAAAGTTCAGTAGCAAGGCGCACGCAGGATTGAAAAACAAGGAGTTGACTAAAGTCAATGACTGTTTTCAATCCAAGTGCAACGCCGCTAATGGACTTTATGGACAGACTCTAATTAATGTCTGTCTATAAAGTCCGATGACGGCGTTATGCTCATCCGAAAATCAGGTCATTTACTAATGTAAACTCCCTGATTTTCAGATTTCGCATGCCTTGTCCTCGAACTTTCTAGCCTAGACATTCCGACTTTATGGACAAGCACTAATTAAAAATTGTGTACTCAATTCTGAAAATTAACGTATAACATTCACCTGTTTCGTTTATTTCGTTTAACTTGCAAATAAGTATTTAAACTTTCCAAGTTCATGGATTCGTACAATAAAATAAATAAGCCTTCAAAAGAAGAACAAAAAATAGCTAATGAGTCCTACGGCACTTTAGCTTCGGTGGTTAGGGATTTAAATGTAGAAAATCCTGAAATTGAAATTGAAGAAACAAAAGAACGAATTAAAATTCCTTTGAGAGCTTTAAAATTACTTGGTGAGATATTACAAGCAATGAGTCAAGGAAAACCTATCTCTCTCGTTCCTTTGGCTACCGAAGTTACAACTCAACGAGCTGCCGAAATTATTGGCTGTTCAAGACCTCATTTTGTAAAATTATTGGAGGAAGGGAAAATTGACTTTATCAAGGTTGGAAAACATCGAAGAATTAAATTTGATGATGTTATCAGATACAAAAAGAAAATGAAGAGTGAGCAAAAGAAACACCTTATCAACATAATGAAATCTGACGAAGATTTGGGTTTATATGATACATAGTGTTAGGTTTACTTGTGTTTTAGATACTAATGTGATTTATCCAATTGAGATTCGGGATATTATTTTCTGGTTTGCTCATTTTGATTTATTCACGGTAAAATGGAGTGCACACATTTTTGATGAATGGAAAGATGTGACGATTCGTAAAGGACTAAGTGAAGAAGAGGCAAATAAAAGAATTCAATCAGCAAATCTTGCGTTTCCTGATGCAATGGTAGAAAATTATACAGGTTTAATAAATGGTTTAAAACTACCTGATGAAAAAGATAGACATGTATTAGCTGGTGCCATAAAAACGAATGCAAATGTTATTGTTACCAATAATATAAAAGACTTTCCTAGTGAGTATTTAGCATCATTTGGATTAACGGCAAAAAAGGCTGATGACTTCTTAACAGATGTTATTGACTTGAACCCAGAATAAGCAGTTAAAGCGTTCCGTGAATTAGTATTATATAAACAAAATCCAGATCTTGACGAGTTTCAATGTCTTAGAATATTAAGGAAATATGGATTAGTTGATACCGCAAATTACCTTCACTCTCAATTATAATTTTCAAAGAATACAGTCTGGATTTAGCCTCCTACTATTGTTATAATAAAATAGGGGTAAGTCGATTAACAACTTACCCCTAATTCTATTTTTGAATTAACAAATAAATTATTTTGTTAACAACTCCGCCATTTTCGTTCCAATATCCGCTGGAGAATCCACTACATGAATACCACATTCACGCATGATAGCTTTCTTGGCTTGCGCGGTATCATCGGCACCACCAACGATGGCTCCAGCATGTCCCATGGTTCTACCCGCAGGTGCAGTCTCTCCAGCGATGAAACCCACTACAGGCTTGGTTCCGTTTTCTTTAATCCATTGAGCAGCGAGCGCTTCGAGGTTACCTCCAATCTCACCAATCATTACGATACCCTTGGTTTCGTCATCTTCCATTAAAAGCTTTACGGCCTCCAAGGTAGGCGTTCCAATGATTGGGTCACCTCCAATACCGATGGCGGTAGTGATTTCCATACCGGCTTTCACAACTTGATCAGCTGCTTCATAGGTAAGCGTTCCCGACTTGGAAACGATACCTACTGAACCTTTCTTAAATACAAAACCGGGCATGATACCAACTTTGGCTTCGTCGGCAGTGATTACGCCCGGACAGTTTGGTCCAATAAGCGTACAGTCGAAGGCTTTGATATATTCTTTTACACGAATCATGTCTTTCACGGGAATACCCTCGGTAATACACACGATAACTTTGATACCGGCTTCAGCAGCTTCCATGATTCCGTCTGCAGCAAATGCAGGTGGAATAAAAATGATAGAAACATCAGCGGCAGTTTCCTTTACAGCGTCAGCTACAGAGTTGAATACCGGACGATCTAAATGGGTTTGTCCACCTTTACCGGGAGTAACACCACCAACTACATTTGTACCGTACTCAATCATTTGACTGGCGTGGAAAGTACCTTCCTTACCGGTGAAACCTTGAACAATAATTTTCGAGTTTTTATTTACCAGAACGCTCATAGACGTGATTTAATAATTGTTATTTTAAAGTCGGGCAAAAATAGGTTTGAAGATAAAAGCAAACAAGGAAAATAAACGTAAAATTTTATAGTTCTAACGTGCGAGCTCGGGAAAATCTTCACTAGTAAAGGTTTTGGGAACGCGTTGCTCCAAATGTCCTTCGATAAAAGCCTTGCGAAGGATCATTTCTATGAGTTTATCCTCTTGTACGGTTTCGGGATCATAGCCTCTTTTTAAGCTGATATCATAAAAGTTAGCCATCGTATTATAAAAAAAGGCTCTGCCCCAACTTCGATAATCGCGAATTAAATCAAAGGTGCTAATACCCGCTTCTCGATAAATCAATTTATTGAGAATCTGCCCTTCGGAGCGGGTCAATTGCTTCAGCTGTTCTGCGAAAGTATCCTCCAAGTACGACTGAAACTCCTTGATGTACTTTTTCTTCTTTTTCTTGGACTTTATCAACGATAGAGCGAAGATGAGAGAGTCAAACTTATCCTCCGCCATTACCGCGTACGGATAAACTTTAATTACTCTTCGCCTCAACAACTGATACCTCCTTCGCGCTTCATCACTATCGAAAGTGGGATTGGGTACCAGCAAAATTTCGTCTAACACGTAAAGGGAAACCGTATCACCATCAATAATCAGTGCCCGAGTAAGCTCCCGGCGATTTTTTTCTTGAAAGGAAAAAATGGAGTCTGGTTGTTGACCAAAGCAAAATTCGGGGAATAACAGCAAAAGCCAAAATCCGAATAGACTAGCTTTTGCGATTGATTTTCCAGTAGGAAGGACTTTCATTATTGGATGTTGATTTTGTTTGCGGTGCGGTGGCTTGTTCATTTTCCAACAAATGTGCCACTACCAAAGATGCTTCCATGGCTTGGTCTTGTTCAACCTTCTGCAAGTCTTCCACCTTAAAATGATCTTTCACAAAATTGGTGTCAAACTTCCCAGAACGGAAGGCCGGATGCTTCATCACGTAGGAAACAAATCCAAGAGTATGACGAATGCCGTGAATTTCGTATTCGTTGCACACCCGCGCCATTTTATCCATGGCCTGCTCACGCGTGGCGGCGTGTACAATGAGTTTACTAATCATCGGGTCGTAAAAAATGGGAATTTGCATGCCTTCTTCAAAACCGTCATCTACGCGTACTCCTGGACCGTTGGGCAAGCGATATACGTGTAGTTTGCCCGTGGAAGGCATAAAATTTTCCGTGGGGTCTTCGGCATACACTCGCGCTTCAATGGAATGCCCGAATATGCGTAAATCCGACTGCTCATAACCGAGCTTTTCTCCCCTGGCAACGCGAATTTGCTCGCGAACCAAATCGAGACCGGTGATCATTTCGGTTACGGGATGCTCTACTTGCAAACGGGTATTCATTTCCAAAAAGTAGAAATTGAGGTTTTTATCTACTAAGAATTCAACCGTTCCTGCACCAATGTAATCGCAAGCTTTGGCTACTTTCACCGCAGCACTACCCATTTCCTCACGAAGCTCTGGAGTAAGTACCGAAGATGGCGCCTCCTCAATTACCTTTTGGTGACGACGTTGAATGGAACATTCTCTTTCAAATAAATGAACCACGTTACCGTGCGTATCGGCCAAAACTTGAATCTCGATATGACGGGGATTTTCAACAAACTTTTCAATAAATACGGCGCCATTTCCAAAAGCCGAACGCGCTTCATTGATGGCCAATTGCATTTGTTCTTCAAAATCAGCTTCTTCGTGCACAATCCGCATGCCCTTTCCTCCACCTCCAGCTGATGCCTTTATCAATACCGGGTAACCAATACCGTTGGCTATTTCTCTACCTTTAGCCTTATCCGTAACTTCTCCATCACTACCGGGAACAAGCGGAATTCCGTATTGGGCTACCGCTTCTTTCGCACTGAGTTTATCGCCCATAGTACGCATGGAATGACCATTTGGCCCTACGAAAATGAGTCCCGCCTTTTGCACTTCATCAGCAAAAACGGCATTTTCACTTAAAAATCCGTAGCCGGGATGAATGGCGTCGGCGCCGGTATCTTTCGCTACTTGTAATATTTTATCCATACGTAAATACGACTCGCCAGAAGCTGGTGGACCAATGCAAACGGCTTCGTCGGCATAACGAACGTGGGGAGATAATGCGTCTGCTTCACTGTAAACGGCCACAGTAGCAATGCTCATCTCTCGAGCAGTTTTCATTATTCTCAAAGCAATTTCACCTCTGTTGGCAACAAGTAGTTTATTCATTTGTAATGGTTTTATAAAAAAACGGATGTTTCGATTTCAAAATTTACACACCCCCTCAAATCAATTAAAAAGGTGGAAAAATACTGTCGTATATTTAGCCCGTAAAAATAGATAAGGAATGTTAAACAGATACATGACAATTTCGAGCTTTTTGCTCATCACTTTTAGCCTAAGCTTACACGCGCAAAAACACAGCATACAAATTTCGTCTAACCCCAATGCACCTTCGGCAAATGGCTATATTCCCAATGAAAGTCAGTATTTTATAGAAGGGACGCCTGTGACTGTGGAGATTTGGCCAAATTGTTCACAAAGGGAAGGTGAGGTGGAAATCCGTTTTCCCGAAGGAGAAAGCTTCTCGTTTACCCCCTACCCTTCTCACAGCATGCATCCCGATTTGCAAAGAAGTTTTCCGGAAATCATCGTGGGAAAAGCCGCCGACACATCTCGAGGGGCGCTGCTTTATTACGATTATAACCCCTTCATGGGTTTTCGGGCAGTTTTTATTCACAATGGTGAAAGGTGGTTTATCGATCCGGTTATTCCCGAGGCCAACTCCATTCGCAGTGTGTATCAACGAAAACATCTAACCGAGGCAAAGGAAGCTTGGACATGCAGTGTTTCTGATGAAGAAGTAGCCGCTTTTGAACCTGAAAACACGGAGAACACCAATATTTTTGTAGATAAGAAAATACACAAGTACCGCTTAGCTGTGAGCACAACGGGAGAATACACCCAGTTTCATGGTGGAACGGTGAATGCAGCTTTGGCGGCCATCGTTACTACTGTGAATAGAGTTAACTCGGTGTATGAAGTTGACGCCGCTATTACTTTGGAACTCATCCCTAACAACAATCTCATTATTTTCACCAACCCCAATACCGACCCTTACAATAACTCCAGTCCAACACAAATGATTAATGTGGTGCAAGGCGTAATTAACAATGCCATTGGTTTTGGAAACTACGATATTGGTCATGCGTTTTCGACTGGTGCCGGCGGATTGGCACAATTAGCTTCGGTATGCGGCCAAAGTAAAGCCCGTGGTATTACGGGTAGAGCTGTTCCTCGAAATGACCCCTTCGATATTGACTATGTCGCACACGAAATTGGACATCAATTTGGCGCCCGTCATACGCAAAATAATAGTTGCAACCGTTCTGCTCAAGCTGCGTACGAGCCCTTCAGCGCCTCCACCATCATGGGGTATGCGGGTATTTGTCCGCCCAATCTTCAGAGCAACTCCGACGATCATTTCCACAACCATTCTTTGCAAGAAATAACCAATTTTGCCTTTAGAGGGCCCGGACGTTTTTGCGCAACGGAAATCAACACGGGTAATAACGCCCCAGAAATCAATACCACTTTGGCGTCGCAGTACATGCCCATCCTCACACCTTTTTATCTCTCTGCAGAGGTCAATGATCCTGAGAACGACCCCATGACCTTTGTTTGGGAGCAGTACGATTTAGGTCCCGCAGCTCAATCAACCACCATTGATCAAGGTCCTGTTTATCGCAGTTTTAGTCCACAAAGCTCCAGCACGCAGTATTTTCCCCGAATTCAAACAGTGGCCAATAACATGAGCTTTCTAGGAGAACGATTGATTTTTGCACCGAGAACCCTAAATTTTCGACTTACCGCTCGCGATAATAACCCTCAAGGTAGTGCGGTTTCTTTTTCACAGGTAAACTTCCAAGCCATAGGAAACCAGCCGTTTGAAATTACCGGGCCGGCGCAAGGTGCTTTGCTTTTTTCCCGTGCATTAAACGTTATTACGTGGGATCCGGGAAACACGCGCGATAATCCAATTAATTGTCAACTTGTGCGCATCTTGCTAAGCACCGACAACGGCCAGAGTTTTCCACATGATTTAGGGGTATATCCCAATCAGGGTGCGGCTTTGGTGTATGTGCCGGGTAGAGTTCCGGTTGGTAGCAGTAACCGAATCCTTATCAAAGCGGAAGATGGTATTTTTTATCAGGTATCCAGACTCTTCAGCATATTAGATCAAGGATTAAATACATCAGTAGAAAGTGATGAGCTTGGATTAGTAGTGTATCCAAATCCCGCCACGCATTTTATTCAAGTGCAAGGTAGCAAAACGCAACATCGTATAGAGATGATGGACATTAGCGGAAGAGTTGTCATAAACACCTCTGGTCGCGATAATCAGACAGAATTAGATGTCGCTCATCTGAGCAATGGCATTTACATGCTTCGCGTTTTTGACGAATCATCAAAAGTTATTTTTACACAGCGCGTGATTAAAAACTAAGCGAGTCCCCATGATTACCGTATTGGTTGTTGAAAGTGTTCAGGAAGCAGAATTGATAGCCAGTAGGTTAAGAGCAGAAAATATTCAAGTTTTCATTCGCGATAAGCATATTAATCAAATCTATGCCGGTTCATTGCAGGCCTTTGGAGGTATTCGCATCAAAGTCCCCGACCATCAAGCCATTGATGCAGTGACAGTTTTGGAGCAAATGGGTTATAATCCATTAGATCAAAAGGAGAGCATCAACCCTCTACTGGGATTTATTAAGGAAAAAACGGATCTAATTTGGGGGCTCAATGCTCTGTCGTGGCAAAAGCGCAAAGCAATTCTGTTCTTTTTGATGCTATTTCTCTTTTTGGCCTTCGCCATTTTAATCGTGCTGAAAAGCTACTAGCGGAAAAGGTGTATTGTCCCGTTTTCCTTTTATTTTATGAGTTGAGACACCCTAAACAACATTTTCAAAAACAACTAAAGCTATTACAGTAAGCGTTGATGCTGCGAAAAAAATGATATTCCACCACGAAAGGCACGAAAGACACGAAAGGCACGAAAATGTTGCTTCGCAACGGTTGAAGCGTTCAGTAAAACTTCTGAAAAGACATAATAGTGAATCTATTTTTCGTGCTTTTTGTGTGTTTCGTGGTTCAAAAAATCAAGCATAGCCATTTTATTTGCAGGCCTCACCGATAACGATTCGTGTAAATTAGTGCGAAGCAATGTGGCTTTGCTTAGAGGCTATTAGCGGAAAAGGTGTATTGTCCCATTTTCCTTTTATTTTATGAGTTGAAACACCCTTAACAACATTTTCAAAAACAACTAAAGCTATTACAGTAAGCGTTGATGCTGCGAAAAAAATGATATTCCACCACGAAAGGCACGAAAGACACGAAAGGCACGAAAATGTTGCTTCGCAACGGTTGAAGCGTTCAGTAAAACTTCTGAAAAGACATAATAGTGAATCTATTTTTCGTGCTTTTTGTGTGTTTCGTGGTTCAAAAAATCAAGCATAGCCATTTTATTTGCAGGCCTCACCGGTAACGATTCGTGTAAATTAGTGCGAAGCAATGTGGCTTTGCTTAGAAGCTATTAACGGAAAAGGTGTATTGTACCGTTTTCCTCGTACTCTTCCAGCGAGAACATGTAAAAATAAACGCCTTCTGCAGATGGATACTTCTCGAAGGTTCCGTCCCAAAACTCTTCAAAAGGTTTCGTTGTTTCAAACATCAATTGTCCCCATCGATTGTAAATAGCGAAATGAGCTCGTTCTATACATGGGTCACCCGTGATAATTAAAATATCGTTCTTTCCATCCCCATTGGGA
>JBHYFA010000036.1:18001-27779 GCA_051859825.1 Schleiferiaceae bacterium | reverse complement strand
GCTCGTCGGCAAAACAGGTCATGTACTTGATGTACACTCCCTGATTTTGCCTCCCTCGCGTGCCTTGCTCTCACACTTTATTCCCTAGCCAGATTCAACAAAATGATTGTATTGGAAAAAAATAAAGCGCGATAGCTGCGTTACGCTCGTCGGCAAAACAGGTCATGTACTTGATGTACACTCCCTGATTTTGCCTCCCCCGCGTGCCTTGCTCTCACACTTTATTCACTAGCCAGATTCAACAAAATAATTGTATTGGGAAAAATAAAGCGCGATAGCTGCGTTACGCTCATCGGCAAAACAGGTCATGTACTTATTACTCCCTGATTTTGCCTCCCCCGCGTGCCTTGCTCTCACACTTTATTCACTAGCCAGATTCAACAAAATGATTGTATTGGGAAAAATAGCTGCGTTACGCTCATCGGCAAAACAGTCTCTTCAACTTCTTTCGGCTGATTCTGACAGCTAAAAAACCCGATTGCCAGGATAAGGAGGTTTAAGGTTTTTTTCATGGGGTTGGTTTGGATTTTTCAAATGCAATTTTATTTGGAAATGGAGAGGTTGGGTAAAGCTTAGCTCATTAACCATTTATCATTGACAATTAACCATTTCACAGATTGGAATCTTTCTTGAATCATTTTTAAGGTATTTAAAACATCTTCTTGCTTAGGTAATTCTCCATACACCAAATCTTTAAAATCACTTAAATAGGTTGTTTTTATTGTATCCCAAACACTCTCTAAATTTTTAAAAATAAGTGCTTCGCTTGGATGATGAATGAGCCATTGATTGTTGTTTCTAAAGCTTGCCACGTCATCATTGGCAACTTTCAAAAGCATTTCATCAAAAGCAGTTGAATGAAAGAATTCTAAAAACTCATCTTGCTTTAGTAGCTGATGTAAATCGTAGGTATGCCTTATTTTTTTCTTTAAATTCTCGATAGGATTCTCACTATAGGAAAAACGAACCAAACTCATTATTTTTTCGCAGATGGTTCTTGTGGGTTCTAATGCTAATAATTCAAAAGAGCGTAACCCGTATTCCGATGCAATTCCAGGTTGTTTATTCTCTAACATCATTTGACCAACAAATGAAATGATGCTTTTTGTGGTAAATGGTTCGAAGTAACCCAACCAAGTGGATTCTAAAATGATGACATCTCTTACCTGGCCATAACTGCCTTTAAATTCTTTGCTGTAAGTGTGGGCTGTTTTGCGGTTCATTCCCATTTTTTTGGTGATACCTTCAATGGGAACTTCAGGCAAGATGGTTTCTACTTTTCTGCTTATCGTTTTTAGTTTTGATTTTAACTTGCTGTCTGTTTCTCCTTCACGTCTCAAAACCACCAAATCAATATCTTCCGAAAATCGCTCTATCATCTGATAACATTTGGATAAGGCTGTGCCTCCTTTGAAAACTGTATCTTTTCCAATTTCGCTGTGGAAGATTGTAAACAAAGCATAAGTAATCCAATAATCTTTTTCTACATATTCGGGTTTTAGCTTCATTTGCTGAGCGGTAAACCGAATGGCATCTCTATACAGCGATATGTTTTCGTGTAACCTCATTCGATGAACCAATTTGATTTGGTGAGTAATTCGCTCTCCCTTATACCCAATTTGATGGTAGTCAATGGATTTAGGCTTTCTTTCAGTTTGTCAATGCTTTTTGATTTTGAACCAATATTCTCAAGTACTGCACCTACCAAGGCCCTTACTCTTGGCGGATACATTAGTGTGTATTTGATGAATGATTCTGTTTGCTTGTTGTTGAGTTCTTTTACTATGGTACTTAGTCTTTTTATTGCCTGTGCTACGGAACAGTCGGGAATCTTTTTAATGTCTTTGAAAGCATCTAACAAGCCCAACGTCTCATAATTATTATCGGTAACTTCTGCATAGCTTTTTACGGCATCGGCTTTTAAATTTTCCCGATTGATGTTGATGCGCTTTCCTCGACTGGCAATTTTAATGCGGAATGCCATTTGAGAAGTTAATCCCATACGATTGTAGAGTGAAGTACCTGTTTCATACGCCACTCGCTTACCGTTTTCAAACAAATAAGGGCGAAGTAATTCCTCGTAATCCGGTTTGAGTTCGCCAAATACCGTTTGCGTTGGCTTATAAAACACCCCTTTGGAAACTTTCTTTATCAATCCTTCTTTTTGTAGGCGTTCCAAGGCTTTGGCAGCAGTTGTGTAATCATTTTTGGCAATACGCAAGTCGTCATACCCAAAGGTTTTTCCTTCGGGCAGTTGTTTTATTTTTTTGCGTATTTCTTTTGCCAATGCCATAATGCAAAGATAGTTATAATCTCACAATGTCAAGTTAATGGATCGAAAAACTTGACATTATTCCTGTCTAGGGCAGTTGTCCGGTATTTCAGGACAACTGAATTTTCATCCAATTCACCTTTACTGAAAATATTGCTGATATGCTGGCTGATGGCCCAAAATAGTTTGTTTTGCACGATTTTGAAAAACGCTATGGTTTTTTCATCTTTCTGATCATAGTCGATACTGGTGGCGTAGATGTCTTTGATTTTTTGGTAGAAGAATTTCTCCGAAAGGCGTATCTCACGAATGCGTTCTTGCAGTTCGTTGAAGTAGTTCATGGAGCTTCCCGACTTGAAGCGCTCGTCATTGAGTGTAAAGCCTTTGACGATGTACTCCTTTAATCGCTGGGTTGCCCAGATGCGGAACTGGGTGCCTTGAATAGATTTTACCCGATACCCAACCGAAATGATAACATCTAAATTGTAGTGGTCTAGCTCACGCTCCACCTGCCGATTGCCTTCGGTTTGAACTGTCCGGAATTTCCGGACAGTTGAACTTTTCTCCAATTCACCCTCACTGTAGATATTGCTGATATGCTCACTGATGGTGCGTTTGTCCTTGCCAAACAATTGCCCCATTTGCGCCTGGGTAAGCCAAACGGTTTCTTCCTGCAAGCGCACATCTATCTTGATATTGCCGTCTAGGTTTTGGTATATGAGGATGTCGCTGGTCATTGTTACTCTTAAAGTGCTTTGATGAACATGATTAGTCACAAGAGCTAAAAAAATCTTATATATCTGACATTATTTCTTATCCTTGCTCTCAGACTTCTTTGCAGATGGTGTTTTTGAAGAATTAGGCTTAGAAGGTTTTGGTATTGTTCTTCCAAGATTGAGTAATTTTTTCAAAATCTTATCATCTTTTTTATTTGCCATAGTTACTTGTTTTTTGGCTGACTAGGTCTAGGTTTTGGAGGAGGAGATATTGTTCGGCCCTTTCTCTCAATCAGTGGTTTAGGATTTGGGTTGGTTTGCGGTTTTGGATTGCTTTGCTTAGACATAATTGCTTAAATTTAGAATGGTGAATATAAGGATTAAAATAATTCCGAGTCCTAGGGAAATGATAGAGGAAATATTCAACATTGATATCTTACTATTGCGAGACTCTATGTTACAAGACAACTTTTCATATGTCAGATTATTGTCGATATCTTGTATGGTCTTTTCATTATATCTGCTTGAAAGGTAATGTGATAGTAGGTTTAAAAACAAAGTAAGCGCTAACAAAGTCCATCCTAAAGCTATAATCCACAACCCAATTGTTTTCTCTCCCGGTGAAATTTTATCAAAAAAGGTAATTGTAAGACCTAGACCACCAGAAGAAATGAACGTGATATACTTTTCAAAGTCGTCATCGCTCTTACTTTTTTCTACAAGAATGGATTTCCTATACTCTTTTAATTCTGCTATTTCTTGTTCTGTTCTTTCCATAATTTCTAGGTTTAAATACGTTTAAATTTTTCATTTACAACAGTCAACCATTCGTTTTCTTCCTGCAAGCGCACATCTATCTTGATATTGCCGTCGGGGTTTTGGTAAATGAGGATGTTGCTGGTCATATTGTTAACATTTGATGCTTTTACTTTCTTTAAAAGTTTTGTATAAAAAGATAGCCATTGAACCTGCTAAATTAACGGCTAATTCACTATGTCTTTCTGAGGGCTTGATGCTTTTTTTGCTTTTTCCGTGAGCATCTCCAAGTTTGTTTCTCAACGCTCCTAATCCACTAACAATACCGCTTGCTCCCCCAAGAATTTGTTTAAAGATTTGCTCCTGATGGTTTTCAGGTGCTAAGTTCAAAGATTTTGCAACTTCTCTATATAATTCTGGTAATTCAGCCGCATCATTGTATTTAATATCTTGTTCGTCTAAAATGTATTTTAAAATACTTTCAATTAATGTTCTAGCTGCTGTTATCGCACCTTCGGGTTCGATTTTTTTCCGTTCAAGAGCTTTTTGCCATTGCGAATGAATATATGCTTCATCAAAAACAATGCTTTCTTCTAATGGTGAAATAGTTTTCTTTTCCAAATAATTTAAGACAGGTTTAAATTCACTCCATAAAAATTCTCTACGTTCTTGATAAGTGCTAAATCTTCCTTTTATAAATGTCCAAAATTGATCAATTGTCCTTTTTGTCTTTATCCATTCTGGTAGCAATTTTTCTAACGCTTTATTCCCAATCAGTTTAGCCCTTACTGCGGTATATAACTGGTTATCAAAATCGCTCCCTGTAGCCCGTGCAACTACTCCATCTTGGAAGCATTCGACAAGTTGAAATTCACTCAATTTATTAATTTGATCTAGTTCTTCTTTCATCTCGCAACTAGTTCTTTTTCCATACTCTCCACAACCTCTTTAATCAGCACAGGACAAAGCGGTTTGATGCTTTCTATTGACTGCTCGTTAATGCGTTTAATATTTTTCATAATCTGTTAATTTTCTAACCCCGCCAACCTCGAAAGCAACAACGCTTTCAGCTCCGATAGCTTATAGCTCTGAGCTGGACTTAGATTGATTAATTTAATTATTGGACTGATAAGCAAATTAAATTTATTTATTACTTCTTCCTTGGGTATTACTATTTGAAACTTTGCTATTCTATCTGGTGATGTATGTCTCACGGTTGTGCCAGTCGCTGTGCCAAGAATATAATGTTTATAATCTTTTTGATTAGTAACGAAATAGAGGTAAAAGGTGTATAGAAAGGAAATTAACTCAAATTTTCCAACCCTTTGGTTATGAAGCAATGTTTTGAAATTTATAATCGGAATCAGTGCTGTATTCCCAAGCGTATCTCCATTTTTACTTAAATCAGTCATATTGACAATCAAATCATTTTCTGAAAGAATGTAGCTCTTTGGATATTTGCCTTCATAGTATTTATTTCTTTCAAAATTGAAGCCCCCTCTTACCTTGAAATTTCCAGGAGAAACTAATAACAGAGATGTTTCATCCTCCGTAAAATCTTCACCTTTAAAAGCGAAACCGTGTTTTATAGTTCCTAAATCTGAAATGTTCCCAACTTCCCACCCTTTCGGAATTTCTTTCCCCAATTCCTCATTCCAAATCATTTCCCCACCATTACTTTTATAAGGCTTTCCTGTTTCATCTGGAAATTCAAACTCCACAAACCACTCCCTATAGATCGCCTGTGCCGTCTCCTCCAATTTTTGAATCAGTTGCTCATTGAGTTTGATGCGGTTTTGGATGGTGTTGTATTCGGCGACAATTTCGCGCTGTTTTTCGATGGAGGGTATGGGGAGTTGCATGTCCTCAAATGCCTGCCAGGCCAGTCCACCTCTTACATCAGCATCTGTGTAAAACCAAGCATTTCTGTCAAATTCTGCCCTAGAAAACCACATCATTAAATACTCAGGCATTAGCTCACTTGTATTTGTTACTTCAAAAACATCATAAGCTGGTGAAATCATAAAGAGATTTTCACGTTGAGAAAAAGCAATAGGAATTCTGTAATCACGTCCTACGTGCATTCTATTACAAGCAAATTGATTTTTCTGAACGAGCTTATATTTAGATAAATCGGTTCCAACTACATTTGCAACTGAAGGCATAAAGTGTTTATTGATATTGATTCTCAATAATTCTTTTGCTTTCAATTCAGTATTACGAATCTTGACAGTTTCTATGTAATCACCTAAACGTTTGTAATTCAATCTCATATCTTGCTGATTAAGTTTTGAAGTAAATGTTTATCCTCAATCACTGAAAAAGCAAAGCATTTCTTGCCCAAATCTTTTAACGATGCTCCAATGTGATACAGCTCCTTGTTGTCTATGATTAAAAAACGGTCGTGAAAGTCTTGGCTGTATTTCATTTCCAAATTTCCATACTGCGCATTGAATTTTTCTAAATCCAGAGCTTTAATGGGTGTGCTTTTCGCTGTAATAATGGTAACTTTTACGTTTTTAGATTTTTTAGTGAGTATTTCCAATATACTCAGGTCTATGTAATTGTCTATAATAATGAGCTTGGTTTTGGCTTTTTTAATCAGCTCATTCACAAATCTGTAGGAGTCGAAAATTTGTCCCTTAAAAAAGATGTCCTGTTTGATGGTAGGTTTACCTTGTTCTAAAGCTGTAAAGATTTTCTCAAAATGTTGGTCGTTTAGTTGCAGTTTCGATTCAATGCTTTCCACACGTTGCAGTAGTCCTGTATGATGAGCTAGTATTTTTCTCATCTCTACAAAGGCATTCATAATTTGAATGCTTACCATTACGGCTTTTTCGCTTCGCAATACTGCTGACAACATGGCTACACCTTGTTCTGTAAAAACATAAGGGTTAGCATTTGAATGTTTGAGCGTTTCGAAGCGGTCGCAATTTGCGACCAGTTCATTTTTTTCAGTATCCGACAACTGAAATCGGAAATGAGCAGGAAATCTTGTGCTGTTTCTTTTTACTTGTTCGTTTAATCTTTTTACTTCAACTTGATATAGTTCGGCCAAATCCCGATCTACCATCACTTGCTTTCCTTGAAAAGTAAATATTCTGCTTTCTATGATTTGTGTGGTTACTAATTCCATTTTTTTATAAATTGATTGGGTAACCCAATTCATTGAACACGTTTAGTAAATCTTTCTTGCTCTTTTCTTCCGCTTTGAGCAATTCGGCAAACTCAGCTTTTAAAGTCGTCATTTTCTCGTCAAAGTCAATGTTTTCATCCCGATTGACAAATTCAATGTATTTGCTTGGTACAAGCGAAAAGTCTTTTTTCTCCACTTCATCTAAAGTGGCGGCGTAACAGAATTCCGGCACATTTTCAATCTCTTGCACTTGCCATTGATGGTAGGTATCCGTAATTTTCTTTATATCGTCTTCAGAAAATTGGATGAACTTTTTCTCAAATGGAATTCCGATTTGCCTTAAGTCCATAAACAGAATTTCATTTTCACGGTCGCGGTAATTTCGGACTTTATCGCCAATTTCTCTGGAGTGGGCTTTTTTGTTTTTATTCAGAATCCAAAGTGTTACACTGATGTTGGTGGTATAAAACATGTCTTGTGGCAACACCAAAATCGCCTCCACCAATTTGTTTTCAATCAACTTCCTCCGAATCTTATACTCTTCACCACCGCCGGATAGTGCGCCGTTGGCGAGGATGAATCCGGCAACGCCATTGTCGGAGAGTTTGCTTACCATGTTGAGTATCCAGCCGTAATTGGCGTTGCTTTTTGGCGGTACGTCGTAACCCATCCAGCGCGGATCATCGGTGAGTTCGTTGTCGGCCCGCCAGGCTTTCTGATTAAAGGGCGGATTGGCCATAATGAAATCGGCCTTGAGGTCTTTGTGCTGGTCGTTGTGAAAGGTATCGGCGGCTTTCTCGCCCATGTTCCCGGAAATCCCGCGAATGGCCAGGTTCATTTTGGCCAGTTTGTAGGTGGTATTGGTGTATTCTTGTCCATAAATGGAAATCTCCTTCTTGTTGCCGTTGTGTGCCTCGATAAACTTGATGGACTGCACAAACATTCCGCCCGAACCGCAGGCAGGGTCGTAGATGATGCCGCGATAAGGCTCGATCATTTCCGCGATAAGGTTGACAATGCTCTTGGGCGTATAAAACTCACCTTTTCCCTTGCCTTCTTTCAGGGCAAACTTGGAGAGGAAGTATTCATATACCCGCCCAACGATGTCCTGTCCGTCGTCTTTGATGGTATCAATCTCGTTGATGGTGTCCAGCAGAGAGGCGAGTTTGGATTTATCCAGACCCAAACGCGAAAAATAATTGTCGGGCAGCGCACCTTTCAGTGCCGGGTTGTTTTTCTCTATGGTGTTGAGTGCCGTATCGATTTTTAAGGCAATGTCGTTTTGCTTGGCATTTTTGATGATGTAACTCCAGCGGGAGATTTCGTCCAGATAAAACACGTTTTTCATGGCGTAGAAATCTTTCATTTCCACGTATTTTTCTTTGCCATCAGCAATGAGCTCTTTTCGGCGCTGTTGAAATTTATCGCTGGCGAATTTCAGGAAAATCAGTCCGAGTACGACGTGCTTATACTCTGCCGGCTCCACCGAACCCCTCAATTTATCACAAGATTGCCACAGTGTTTCTTCGATGGATTTTTCCTTTACTTTTTGTTTAGCCATTTTTTGTTTCTTTGTTTTATTTTCCTGCCTGTACGATGCACGACAGGCAAATTTAGTTCATTTTGCCCGAGTGTCGAAAGCTTGCGGGAACAAAAAACAGCTCCTTAGGTTTTTACCAACTATACTTTATTCAAGCTGTCTTCTGTCAACAATAGAAACTGTTTTTACCTTTTCACTTCAAATTTTCTGCTTCCTTCAAAATAAAGGCTTCCAATTCTTCTTTCTTGGGCAGTTCTACCAAGTATTTTGATACAAACAATTGGTTGTCCATGCCTGGGGTGGCGTATTCTACTAGAGATTCTATTTTCAGATTGTGGGGATGCTATCCCCACTTTAGTTGGGTCATTCAATTGTGGGGTTATTGTCCCCACTTTTATGTCAGATTCAATGTTGGATAAAAATTGAGCATAAGGTGCAATTTCCGTTTGCAAATGGGGATATGTTTGTAAAAATCTTTAAAACGATACAAAGAGCGTCTGTCAATTCCTTTAATATGGTTGATTTTTTTGCCAGTTCAGTAAATAATTTATCTCCATATTGTGCTCTATCTTCACCCCTTAATTCAAATTCCACAATATAAAACCCAATCAGCCAATTTCTTACTGTCAACGATACATTTACCGCCTTTACAGCTTGCTGCTGAAAGTGTAAATGCGTTTGCTCAATAACCGATATGAGTGATTCAAAATTCAATGGTTCATCGCTTTTAATTGGATAGCCAAATCACGCATAAATAAACCTCACATTCTGCACCAAATCTGGATGCAGGCTCATTGCGACGGGACAGTTTCTCCCTACAGATTCGATTTTGGCTCGGTGGCGTTCTTCGATGGATTTTGGTAAATAGATTTCGATATCGATCTGACTGATTCTGCGTGGATCGGAAGCCATGGTCTTTTTGACCTTAGCGTGGGTGCCTTCCATGGAAATATTGGAGTTCTGGGCAAAAATCCCCATCACGGTAATCATACATGTAGCCAGATTATTGGCCACCATATCGGTAGGACTGAAGGCTTGGCCTTTGCCGTGATTGTCGGTGGGCGCGTCGGTAATAACCGTTTCTCCCGAAGCCAAATGCGTGGACTCCGTACGCAATTCACCCAAATAAATAATGCTTGAGGTCATAGTTGATTTTTTGACAAAAATAAAGGGAGGCCGTGCATAAACACAACCTCCCACTTATTTTTATTCGCTAAACGAAGCTAGCGAGCATCATACCCCCAAACTATAGCGAAGCTATAAAGCTTGATAGCGAGGCGAGCGAAGAAAAAATGCAAGGAGTTTACTTGCGTAAATGACTTCATTTTTTCTGAGCTCAACGAAGCTAGCGAGTTTTA
>JBHYFA010000036.1:0-17901 GCA_051859825.1 Schleiferiaceae bacterium | reverse complement strand
CCCCAAACTATAGCGAAGCTATAAAGCTTGATAGCGAGGCGAGCGAAGAAAAAATGCAAGGAGTTTACTTGCGTAAATGACTTCATTTTTTCTGAGCTCAACGAAGCTAGCGAGCATCATACCCACCAAAATATAGCGAAGCTATAAAGCTTGATAGCGAGGCGAGCGAAGAAAAAATGCAAGGAGTTTACTTGCGTAAATGACTTCATTTTTTCTGAGCTCAACGAAGCTAGCGAGTTTTAGAGCAAGCTATACCAGTTCTTTTACTAGGTCGGCGGCTTCCTTGAGCATAATCGCCGAATGCACCTTCAACCCACTATCATCGATAATCTGCTTCGCCTCTTCCGCATTCGTTCCTTGCAAGCGAACGATGATAGGCACATTGATATCACCAATGTTTTTGTAAGCATCAACGATACCTTGAGCAACACGGTCGCAACGAACGATACCACCAAAGATATTTACCAAAATAGCCTTAACACTGTCATCTTTCAAAATGATACGGAAGGCTTTTTCTACACGGGCAGCGTCGGCCGTACCTCCCACATCGAGGAAGTTGGCGGGGTTACCTCCAGCCATCTTGATGATGTCCATAGTGGCCATTGCCAAACCGGCACCATTTACCATACAACCAACGTTTCCGTCGAGCTTTACGAAGTTAAGTCCAACCTCACCGGCTTCAACCTCGGTAGGATCTTCTTCGCGCTTATCGCGTAGAGCGGCGTAGTCTGGATGACGGAAAAGACCGTTATCATCGAGCGTTACTTTGGCGTCAACGGCTAAGATTTTATTGTCGGAAGTTTTCAAAACCGGGTTAATTTCGAAGAGACTCGCATCGATGCTGTCATACGCATTGTAGAGTGCGCTTACGAACTTCACCATTTCTTTGAAAGCCGTACCGGAAAGTCCCAAGTTAAAAGCGATTTTACGTGCTTGGAAACCTTGAAGTCCTACGCGAGGATCGATTTCTTCGGTAAAGATGCGCTCTGGAGTTTTTTCTGCAACCTCTTCGATATCCATTCCACCTTCGGTAGAATACATGATGATGTTTCTTCCCTTTTGGCGGTCAAGAAGTACCGACATGTAGATTTCGCTGGTTTCGCTTTCCCCTGGATAATATACATCCTCAGCGATAAGCACTTGATGAACTTTTTTACCTTCTTTGGAGGTTTGAGGAGTAACGAGGTTCATTCCGATGATATCGTTAGCTTTTTCGCGTACGTCATCGAGGGATTTTGCGAGTTTAACTCCACCACCTTTACCTCTACCACCAGCGTGGATTTGAGCCTTAACTACCCACCAGCTGGTACCGGTTTCTTCGTTGAGTTTCTTAGCTGCGGCTACGGCTTCTTCAGGGGTAGTGGCAACAATTCCTCTTTGAATGTTTACTCCGAAAGATTGAAGAATCTCTTTTCCTTGATACTCGTGTAAGTTCATCTATAATTGGATTTTATTAATATAGCAAAATTGGTGGGTAAAAATAACGTTCGCAGAGAGGAATTGCAATTGAAAATAGGACATTTTTTTGGATACGCATGGATACTTGAAGTGGGAAAAAGTACACCCCAGAATTCGAGGTTGCTTTGCACGATTGTCAAACCACGAAAAACACGAAAAACACGAAAATATTCCTTCGCATAGGGTGTTAGGTTTGTAAAGAGCTTCGAAGGAAACGGAATCAATGATTCGGTGGAAAATTTAAAACCGCATAATTAATCCTATTGAGATATTCCAATAGCTCAAACGCTCATTAAAAAAATTTTCATCCCTAAAAAAATCACGATCGAAAGAATCAGGGTTATCCAGTATTTCTCGGAAATTAACTTCGCTAGGCTGAAAATATTCGAAGCTATTAAAACTACCTGTGTAACCTATTGAAGCAAACAATGAAAGACCCATTACTTTTTTCCCTGCTTTTTTAAATATTCGCAGCTGCTCTGGCAAAAGATTGTATTCTAAGCCCGCTTCGAGTCGGTATATACTTCCTGAAAAACGCCATAACCTAGCACTTTTTATTGTCTCGCGATGATCGACCTCATCGGCAGTAGAAACTGACTCCATTAAATTATACCGAGAGCGGATGCTTCCTATGCCTAGCATTCCAGAAAAATAAGGATTGATTGGCTTGATGGAATAAGGATTGGCTATTTTAATCCCGATTGAATTTTTATATAAGAAGCTAGCAAAATAGAAAGATGTATCGACTAATGGCTCTTTATTATTTGTGGAAAAACGTGCCTCCGCTGGAATGCCAAAATTAAAGTGATACGCAAATCCTAATGGAACATTTCTCCACGGAAAAATAACGGTACTCAAACCAACGCTATGAACACTCGCTAAGCCTTGCATACCGTCATTTGTCGAAAAATCATTGATATAAAAAGGGGAAAGCTCGAAAACTTGCGCCTTAAGATTATGGCAAAAACTTCCCGAAAGACAAAACAAAATAAGTACGATACTATTCCTAATCATTGTCATGAATTGGAGGCAAAAAAGAGACCAAAAGTAGTGGCAAATTCTATCTAACTCATTTATAAAAAAATTGATATTCACCGCAAAGGCGCAGAGAGCGCAGAGAAACTTTGCGCTCTCTGCGCCTTTGCGGTGAAAAAAAAATTCTGCATTTAATCACAAAGTCATCCCAGACCGCCATAAAATCAGCATCTATATTTTACTTTGTCAAAGTCTGGGAATCGCGCTTTTCGTGCTTTTCGTGGATTTCGTGATTTTCGTGGTTTTCGCGCTTTTCGTGGATTTCGTGCCTTTCGTGCCTTTCGTGCCTTTCGTGGTTCTAAAAACCTGAGTTTAAGATGAGCATAACGCCGTCATCGGACTTTATAGCCAGCCACTAAATAGAGTCTGTCCATAAAGTCGGAATGTCTAGGCTAGAAAGTTCGAGGACAAGGCATGCGAAATCTGAAAATCAGGGAGTCCCGACAAGTCTTTGTCGGGATGACCTGATTTTCAGATGAGCATAACGCCGTCATCGGACTTTATAACCAGACATTAGTTAGAGTCTGTCCATAAAGTGCAAGTGTCTGCTCTAGAAAGTTCGAGAGCGAGGCTTGCGATAATTGAAAATCAAGGAGTCCCGACAAGTCTTTGTCGGGATGACTGGATTTTCAATTGAGCATAACGCCGTCATCGGACTTTATAGCCAGACATTAGTTAAAGTCGAGAGTAAGGCGGAACCGCAGTATCCTCCCATTCCCCGAATCCGCCACATACACAATACGACGATAATACGCCACCCCCGTAGGGTTACGAAACTGCGTCAAACCAATGCCCGTACCACCAAAAGAGGCTTTTTCCAAACGCGTTCTGCCCGTTGCCGGCGGAGGAAGAATCCCCTCAAAGCCATCGCGGGTAAACTGAAACAAACTATCCTTTTCGGCATCAACCACAAAGAGAAAACGGGTGTTGTCGCCCGCCACAGCAATGGCTGAAGGTTTGGCAAATCGACCGGGCTCGTAAAGAAAACCATCCGCGCGAGATGTATCACCCACGGGGAAAATCACCGGACGAAACTCAGCCCCGAAGTCGGTTTCTATATATTCGATGTACTGCACCATAAGCTCATTCGCCGGATCCACGCTGCTGTAAAAAAAGTGGCGTTCCTGCGAAGCTTGAATCTGTGGGGGAACCGCGTAGGTTGCTATGCCCGAAGGCTTTTGGAAATAGTCGTTGAAAATTCCGCTAGATGTACTCACGCTGATGGTGGTCTCAAACTGATCGGTATTGGAAAAAATCAAAACGGCATCATTAGGCCCCAAAATAGCACTTCCACCCTGCCCTTGTCGGGTTACGTAATACCGGTTATTCTGCGAAGGAATATCGCTGGCCATGATGGCTACTTTCTTAAAACGAACAGTGAGGTCTTGGGCATTCACATTGGAACGTGAATAGAAAGGATGAACCGTTTTATTGACAATCCGCGCATGACGAATACCGTACAAACCCGAAGGACTCAACAATCGAATGCGGTATAAACACGCCAAAGTAATGGGGTCTCCACTCGCAGAAACCGTATCAATCGTCCCACAAGCCAAAAGATCAAAGCGGCGGTCTTGGGTAACACTAGTAACGCCGGGAACACTAAATCGACCTTGCTCTCTTCCACTTTCATCCAAACCAATAATTTCCTGCGTAGCTTCATCAACCACGTAGAGCAATTCGTCGAAACCAATACAAATATCACTGGGAAAAACAAACTGATCCCAAACCGGCTGGATTGGTACATAAGCAATATCCCGATTGGTAAAATCAGGTTGATCGATGAAATCTAAGTTTGTTTTTTCACCCCAATAACTCGAACACGAAGCCATAAAGCACGTCGCCACGAAAGTCAATATTCCCGGCAGTCGAAATCTCTGGATACTATTTCTAGCTTGCATATTCATCAATTATTGTTCATCAATAAAAACCGTAAACCGATCAGATGTTGCATTCCTACAAAGTCGGTAGGATTAGCAGCATAATCGATATACATGGTGTTTTCACCTAAGCCGGCCTTCACGCCAAAGCCGAAGGTAGGCCAACGCTGTCCGTCCACGCTCACACGAAAGCCCAAACGCATGAAATAGACATCGGCATAGTCGTACTCACCGCCAAAACGCAAGTTCTCAGAATTATCGTTGGGGTGATTAATCTGAAAAGCCGCGCGAATTTTATGCTGACCTTCTTGGTAAGCCAAAGCAGAAGCTCCGAGTGCGAAATGAATGGGCAAGGTATTATCCTCCAAGGCAACACCGGTAACCCTATTGAAAGTTACGGGAATGTCGTTGCGCGAAGATAAGGCGTTATTGCCGCTAAAGTTGGAAACAACCACGGCAAACTGCAATTCACGCCAGTCGGTTTCGTAGAGGAAAGACAAATCTACCGCGGCGGTGTGGGCGGTAAACTCAGCAATATTCTCGTAAATATACTTGAGGCTAATCCCCGTGCTAAACTGTTCGCTCAACTTCTTAGCGTAGGTCAAACCAAAGGCCATGTTGATAACGCTAAATTCTCTACCGGTTCCCTGGGGCATAAACTCCGTACGTTCTTTGATCCGACCACTATTCAAACCGTTGATGCTGAATCCTATGACATCGTTGCGCTTTTGACTGGGAAAAGCACCCGAAACAAAAGATTGATGTACACCTGCGCCAACAAACATATTCTGCATGGTAAACGCATTGTGATTGAGGTGGGTAAGTGCGGCCGGGTTGGTGAAAATAGAATAGCCATCTCCGGTGAGGGCGGCACTGGCTCCTCCCATTCCTAGTGAGCGTGGATTAATATCGTTTTTTAGGAAAGTCATTGCCGACAAACCTGCGCGCTCACCACCATAGTTGGGCAACACCTGTGCTTCGGTGATGAATGCCAAAACAGACAAAGCAACCAATATGGTCTGTTTCAAAAATCGTTGACCAACCTTTGAAAGACTACATCCTATATGTGTGAAAAAATCATTCATCCGTTCTTCATCTATTTATCAAAACCTAAAGGCTACTCCGAACAAAATCTGTCTTGGCGCTAAATATCGCGCCGGGTCGCGGGGGTCAAGTCCGGTTTCTTGCGGACCGTTAAACTCCGGTCTTGGATCGCGCCAGTTCATTGGCACGTCATCGCCAAATTCATAAGCTCGTCCGGTAACCGGGTTGATGATTTGCGCATTGAGGTTATTAAACATGTTTCGCACTTCAACACTGAAAACCACTCCACGGTGTTTGTTGAACATCCAGTCGTAGCTCAATTTCAAATCGAAATTAATCCAAGGTGTGGCTATGCCTTCCAAAAAGCGGTCGTTGCGCACCTCAAATTCCGGCCGCCCGAGCTCATTCTCCCCTACTCTTTCCTGTGGCGTGTAGCGGAAGCCGGAGGTGTATTGGTAAGAAAGGAAGGCACGGAAACCGGTAATTCGCTTTCCAAAAACTCTGAACGTACTATCGGGAACGAATATGATTCCCACGTTGATATTCCATGGACGGTCGAAGGCGAGGAATTGTTCACGAGCTAATTGAATCTCACCGGTTTGGGCAATTTGCAGCGCAGACTCCCTTGCGGTATTCGACTTTCCACGAGCTATTTGATAGCCAACATTCCCAAAACTATTGAAGTATTTTCCTAGGCGATATTGATAGCCAACTTCAACTCCCATAATCTTGGCGTAATCTTGATTGATGTAAATCGTTTTGGTTACGGGACGGCCTGTATTATCGCGAACAATTGCACTGCGCGATACGATGTAATCAAAGCGGTTATTGTTGAAGGCAGCCAACGACAAAACAAGATTTCGATTCACTTGGGTTTTCAAACCAACTTCATAACTAACGTTAACTTCGGGGTCTAGGTCAGGGTTTCCCAAACTTGAAAGAAACGAACGATCTTGAAATTCCGGGTCTAAACCAGCATAGAGAAAGCGTGGGTGTGGCAAGCGCATGGAATGGCCGTAGTTGAAATACAACACATTGTTATTGGTAACGGGAAAGGAGACGTTGATTCGTGGCAAAAGTCGAGCTTTCCAACGCAATCCGAGCAAGCCAACCGTTTTATTCATATAATCTTCCCGCGTTTGATCAATTACCGGACTGTTTGGGTCGGCAATGGCTTCATCGGCAAAACGACCGGGAGCCCAGTAATTCAGTCGCATACCTAAAGTCGCGATAATCCCCTTATAGGTTATGCGATCTTCAACGAATAATCCACCATTTTGCGGGCGAACAAACCAAATATCGCTGCTTGATCCGATCGAAACGGAAGGCGTAGAAAGGGTGTCATTTATGCGAATGGGCGCTCCTACCCAGGGACGGGTAACATCGGCCCAGAGGTATTCCGTAAAAACGTGAGAAAAACCGAAGCTTACACGATTGGTACCATCACCCGGGTCGTAAGTTACTTTACCCCTTAAAGTATATTCTTGGGCGTAGTGGTCGTGCCACACCGGGGAAATACCTCCGTTATTTACCAAACCATCGCCCGGTAAAACAAACAAGGTTCCGGTAGGATCACCGGGGTTGAAAATACCCACCGGATCGGTGATGATATTGGCTTCGTCATAGATTTGATCTACCGTTTCCGAGCGGAAAGGACGGCCATTGGCATCAGCACGCAGATTTGTGAAAAGACGACCTGCACTCAGTGATGCACCCCATTTTTTATTGAACATGTGATTCACATTCACCGCTGATAGAACAGAACGGTGCGTGTAGGTGGTCGCATTATCAAGATTATTGGAGCGACTAAACTGAAAACCAGGAACCAAGATTGCGTCAAAACCCACAATTTGTAAGGTTCGAGTATTCTGGTTGATGTTAACACTCGCTTGATTGGTAAACGTAATTTTTGTTCCGGGCTTTACCTGATAAGCCATCTTGGCGGTATGGGTAAATACGTTGGAGTACCGAGGCGCCCAGAAAGTGGGGTTTTCCGGGAAAAGTGATGAATTGAGTTGATCGGCAACCGGACCAAAGTACTCATTGGTAATCATTCCGGTAACGTTATTGAACAAGGTTACTTTACCCTTGGTACCGGGAATGGGCATACCCATAGTGAGTTCAACAATATCGGTATTAAAGCTCGAAGCAATACCAGAATTATTAAGATAATCGCGCTGCCACATACCCGAAAACTCAAACCGATCACTGGCTTCGCGAATGGTGGTATTAACTACACCAGAAGAACCACCTCCAAATTCAGCTCCTGCACCACCAGTAATTACGCTTAGTGAACCAATGGATGAAGAATTTACGTTTACACCAAAACCGGTACCGGCTAGCGGGTCTTGGGCGCTGATACCGTCCACAAGAAATTCTGTTTCATATACCCGTGCGCCACGAATTTGCAAGCCATCTGGTGTCTGAATTACTCCAGCCTGCATTGCCACAACCTCTTGAATATCTCGGGTATTCATTTCCGCCAACTCCTGACGAGAGATGGTAATTTCCGAAGCCGCGAGTTCTAAGTCAATCTGAGACCTACGACCAATCACCTGAACCGCTTCCAAACTGCTAACTTCCGAAGATAGTTTAACATCCAGTGTGGTTGTTTCGCCGGCTTTTATAATGATTTCTGTGTATTGGCGCGTTCCATAACCGAGGTATTGCACCTTTACTGAGTACGCACCGGGTCTAATTTCTCCGATTCTGTACCTTCCTTCAACATCCGTAGATGCGCCTTTATAGGTTCCAATTATTGCCACGGAGGCACCGATGAGTGTTTCACCCGTTTCTTCATCCGTAACTAAGCCTTTTAGCTGTCCCAGACTAGGGGATTGGGCCCTCATTCCAGCACTCCCAAGCAATAGCATCAGGATGGCTACTCCCCTACCAATCGAAATCATCTTGTAGAATTTGGTCAAATAAACTTTGTAAAGCACTTTGATTTGCTGCAAAACGGTGCAGACTTGTGGCAATAAACACTTGCTGAATATTTCCATTTCTACGACGAATGGCTCCCATTAAATTATCGCCTTGCCAGTTGTTAATCTTGGTAAGTTGAGCACGGTACATAGACTCGGAGTCGATAGAACGAATCATGGGAACGATACCTGCAAGTGTTCCGTCTGGAGAAAGCGTGGGATATCGATTGGTATCTAGAGGAAACATGGCACTATCGCTGGTTAAACGAGCCTGACCACCACTGGTTACTACTCCTTCAATCGGGAAACCAATACCTAAAGTTTGGATGTCGGTGGCTGGGGAGAGAATCGTCGTTACAAGAGACTTTCCGTTGTTGCTGTTGAAGTTGGCAATCATTGGCGACAAGAAGCCCAAAATAGTTGAGCGCTGTCCCGTGATTTGATTATCGTAGAGCGAAATGTCGGTGTAGGCAACAAATATTTCGTAACGTTCAAGGACACGATTGATGGTTGGCCCCCAGAACTTTGGTTGATTCTCACCATTTTGAGCAGCATAATCGAGAAAATCGTAGCTGTTATTTAAGCCTGAAAAGATGAACGGATTAATGGCGTCGCGCACGATAGCTGGTTGCCCACAAACCACAAGGTTGGTAGAGGTTTGCTGTTTAAAGTAAAAAACATTTGAGGTATCAACCTCACTTTCAGCCCCGGCGATATCGATTGCTTTTATATGCAGTACATTCCAATCATTGTACTTTACACCATTAGCCCGGATAGCATTGGGATTATTGTCGGCACCAGCGTAGATGAGTGCTTCGCCCGTGCCTGAAGTTTGACCTTGTTCAAGAACAAAAGTCAGAATATTGTTTGAGGGAATGCTAAACCATTCGCCATCATTAAATTTCATGGAAACCTGTTCAATGGTTTCATCACCGTCTAAGTCGGTGGCACTCCAACGAAAAGTAGCTGCGATTAAAGCGGTGTCTTCTGGAGAAGCACCTTTATCGATGGTTGCAACTGGAGGAGTATTGCGTAGAGGAATGCGCAAATAAGCTGGATCTGGATCGCGGGCATCTTCATTGTCGATGGCGCGTACCCAAAAATCTTGGTCAATAGTATCGGAACCTGCGGAAATACTGAAGCGGAAAATACTGTCTGTACGAGTGGTAAAAAACCAGTTTTCTCGATCAAAAGAAATTTCGTAACCTACCACATAACCGTCCTTGTCTGTGCCAAACCACGAAAGGTTGACGTTTGAATTCAAACGATTCTCTCCTACCCGATTTATGCTTTCCAAGAAAATCTTGGTATTGGGAGGTCGATTCTCATTTTTATCTCCTCGCATACACGAAAAGACCAAGGGAACGAGAAGCAGTAAGAAAAAATATTTTGATCGCATAGCAAAAAAAAGTGGGAGGAAGATGTGAGCCTTCCTCCCAATTTTAGATTTATTTCTTCACTAAAACTTTAGCCGTTTTTACCACCATTCCGTTTTGGATGTCCACCACGCGAAGGATGTACATTCCTTCAGGAAGATTTTCCACCGAAACTGAAGTGCGGCCGTTCATGGTATTCTGGCTGCGAAGGTTTCTACCATTCAAGTCAGAAAGCAAAACTTGGAAGTTTCCGTTATCCGCAATTTCCACGTTGAAAAACCCTGAGGCCGGGTTAGGGAATACGCGCACATCAGCACTTCCTTCAAAATTACGAACGCTAACTAGCGGACGACAGTCGAGGCTATCCAAGGTGAAGTTAGGATTGATGAAGTCGTCGTTTGCGCGTGGCAACAAGCGATACTCGCCAAAACCGAAGAAAAGAACACCGTCGATGGCGTCGAACTCCATGGACTTGTTGGTAACCACTACCGGAACCATCATTTGACCATTTTGTGTAGCCCATACAGAATCATTCACTACACTTACGTAAAGGGATGAACGGCTATTTCCGTCACGACCGGCAAGTACGATGGTTGATTCAGCCAAACCATTCGCGGTATCTGTAGAAATAAGGTAGTCACCGAAATTACCACGACGAGGCTCAGAGATAAAGATTTTACCGTTGGGGTTTTCCATACGTAAAAGCATACCCTCGTATTTTTCAATATCGCCAGAAGCGTACATGGCAGGCATATTCGGACTAACTACAACTGGATTCACTGTGCGTTTGTTACCTGTTTTGGTTAGGCTACTCACGTTGATTTGGGTAAAGCCAAAGTTTTCTTCAACCATACCAGTAACGGTAACTTCTTCTTCGCGGAAAAGGTTAGCTAAATCAGGACTTCCAACCAAAGCAACGCCAGACCATTCGTCAAAATCAGGGTCTTGAATGTAAACAAAACCTAAATCACAAACTTTTATAGAGGCCGTTACTACACCGGTTACGGTTACCGTTTGTCCGGTGTAAGGTGAATTGCCATTGTCCAGCGCAAACTGAACATCGGGAATAATTAAACCATTAGGACGAACTGTATAGTAGAAGAAATCAGCGGGAGTAGAACCTGCTCCGAAAGGCGCGAGTGTTACGTTATTATCGTTATCCGTAGCTTCGAGGTAGTAGCGAACGAAAGAGCCGTTAGGAAAAGCAGGAATAACCGCGCTGTATTCGTCGGTTGTACCCGGAATCAACTGAGGTGTTACATCAGAAAATGCCGAAAGAGGCTGGGTGCTATCACCGCTGCAGTACAACTTAAGGTCGGTAATGGTACCATCTAAGTCGTAAGCGGTAAATTCGATTTCTACCGTTTGCGAAGCGTTAGGAACCAATGGGGTTCTGGTAACATTCTCAACAAACGGAGGAGAAGCTCCTAAATCGTAATGGGTAGAATCAAAAGGGTTAAGCTCGTAGCCACGGCCATTTCCACCTAAACATCCGTTACCTGAATGTAAAACAATACCTTTGATAGAGTTATAGAATGCACCAACGGTGGGAGGCGTAAATGTACCGTTTCCGGGACCTCCATTTGCAACTGCATAAGGCGACTCCGGATTAACAGGAGTGTGACTTGGCAATTTTTGTGCAATAAAACGATCAGAAATATTGATTCTGTTACCTTGAGCATCTACAACATCAAAGCTCACGCGGCTTCCTCCGGCAAACATATCTACGTTTACAACGGTAACATTTTGAATTTCCACAAAAGAACCTTCCCATTGCTCGCCCGTTTCAAGTTGGTTCAAACGGTTGTTGTTATTAAGTGCTCCAACACTAACTACAGCAGGCTGAGGTGGGGTTTGGGTTCCAGCTAGTAGGGTTAAAGAGTTGAAATTCAAAATCTCCAATTGGGTGTTATTGGCAAACATACCTACACGGCCGATAACCTCCACAATATCACCTGCAACAACTTGGGTAGCAACTGGATGAGCTACTAAACCTGTTCCACTTGAATAGGAAGCCAATACTTCAATACCTTTAAAGGCGGAAGCAGTAGCACCTACAGCAGTATCCGCAATGTACATAAAAGGACGGAAACCTCCTTGTACACTACCGGATGGTACTTCTACCAATCCTCCGTCAACTACCACTACTCCAACCGTACGAACGGTGTCGTTGTAGTATTGAGAGGTGTCGTTACAGTTTGCTAGGTCTGAAGGACTCACAAACTTGATGTCGTGAATTGGCACGGTTGGGGGTGTTTGCGCAAAAGCGGCAAAAGCTCCCAAGCTAATTAAGAAAGAAAAAATCTTCTTCATGGTTTTCGAGGGTTTTAATTAAAGCGTTTATTTAATGACTGCAAAATTTCCAGAGCGTTTTACACCCGTATCGAGGTCTTCTACGGTGAATAGGTAAAGTCCACGAGCGATAATTTGGGTGCTTCTACTCAACAAGTCCCAGGCGTGCTCGCCACCGGAAAATACGTTTTGATCAGGGTTCTCAGAACCAAAAGTGCGGAACCAACGGATGTCACGTCCATCGTAATTCTCGTCGTGTTCAATAATATCAATCAGGTCGCCCGACGGAGAGAATATGGTGATTTTACATCTACGAGGTAAATTGGCGAAAATGATTTTACGACTTTCTTCTTGAAAGTTTGACCTGCCTTCCCAGGCCGCGCCGTAATAATAAGGATTGGGGTAAACATACGGAGCGCGTTCGTCCATGTCGTCATTAGGAGCCGTTCCGGCAAAGGCTCTAAACTGATTCGATAAAGGTGCCGACTCCAGCGATTCAAGATTGATATCGGGATTACCACGGTCAAAAGCGGTCAAGGCAATGGCGTGTTGCCAGCCATTGGGCAAATCATCAATGGTATATTTAAACCAGTAAAGATTGGTATCATTAGGGAAAGTGACCGGTTCGTCAAGTTGAATACTCTCAAAACCTGTTTCGTTAAAGAAACCATTATCGGGAATGTCCCACTCAGCAATTTTCACCAAATCCCGAGCAACGTTTGGCGTACCGGTAACATCAAAACCCAGAGGAGTCATATACAAGCGAAAACCTTCAAAGTCCATTTCCTGAGAAATAGGATCAACGGAGAAAAATGAATTATCGCTCCAATATATATCGATTTTATGCTCGGAAGTCACCACACGCGTAATGGGTCTGTCGGGAGGCGTAGGTAATATCCAGCGTGTGATTTTTCCGTCACCATCAACATCTTCACCCGGATCTAAGACGCCATTAAAATTCACATCCTCTCCGTTATAAGCTGTTTGCACCCAGTTGGCATTATCCACAAGATTTTGACGCTGTACGAGATTGTTTTCTGCGTTGGGATTCCCGTCATTATTCATAGGAGCAAAAACGTAGGCAAAGGTCACGGTAATCTCATCACCCGGCTCAAAATTCCGGAATGGTCCGGCCGACACCAAATCCGAACGGTTTCCTGAAGCGTTTAGATTGGCTTGCAGGTCAATACCAAAAGTCTGCTGACAATCTGCTCCACCGGGATTGGTCCAGCAAGGATGCTTATCTAATCCTTCGGCCATTTTCCGAAAACGCTGGTCGTCGTTAGTGGGAAAAAATAGAATGGGATTACTACTATTGTTGAACTGCCAAGCTTGGTAATTTGCCAGAAAGTTTTCGCGCACCCATCTGTCTTCAATTTGATTATAGGTTGAATCGAGTTGTGGGTGGTGAAAACCGTACTTGTCTTCCGAACCCAGAAACTTTTGACCAATGTAACTATCGGTAAAGCCTACATCACCGGTCGCATCAAAGCAATATGCGAGAATAAGCGAATCCATATAACCATTTCCTCCTTGAGAGAAGAAAGTAGCTCCTCCAGCTCCGGCGGGTGTTACGTTGATATTGCGAATTACGGTATTATTCCACAGACCTACGAACACGCTATCGTAGGTGGAAGACCCGATATTTTTTATGGTAAAATTCGCTACAACGAAAAAGTTACTAAAGGAGAAATTCCAATTATAGGTTTCCTGCGTGACCTTAATGCGCATGGGAAACTGATGGCCGGAAATGGGCGTATTCGTGCCGGGCACAACCTGACTCGTATCGTTATATACAGCGATAAAATCTTGGTGTGAAACGGCTTGATTGGAGAAAAAGCGTGAATCAAACAAAGAGGAGCGTTCGCGGAATGGAGCTGAACCGGGAGGCACGGTGAATTCAAAGCCGGAACGACCGGGAGCATATCCTTGAGGCGCGTCAAAAGCGGAAGTACTCACTTCGATGGCTCCACCTCGGTTGCGATTTGCTCCACCAACCCAAATACCTCCTTCAAAAAGGTGTTCCGTTCCGGAGCCTGATGGAAATTCCCCACTTTGCTGACCCGTACCGTCGCGATAGCCTCTAAAGGCATTACCAAAAGTTCCAACATTGGTTACAGTGAGTCGAACATTGGAGGCGGTAGTCACTTTTTCTTCAAATGCTTGGGCATTGATTAACTGCGAAAACAGTAAACCCGTTGCTAACGAAAAAAAGCGAAATCTCACGCTAAAACCTTCCCAACTACGCATTATTATTCAACTTTTTAATGATTTAGCACTTCTGAAAATTGGCTAAAAAACGCATTATCCCAAAAGAGCAAAGTGAAAAAATTCACTACTTTAATTGAGGGCAAAATTACTCATTCCGAATCATTTTAGATTACGGAAATATTAACATATGTTGATAATTTCAAGAAGAAAAGTGAAAAACCAAAATCACATCAACTTTTTAGAAGCGGATACAATGCTATTGGCCGTGAGACCATATTTTTCCATTAACTGCTCTGGGGTGCCACTTTCTCCAAAAGAGTCGTTTACGGCTACCATTTCCATACGTGTTGGACGCTTTCTCGCGAGTAAACCCGCAATGGATTCGCCTAAACCTCCAAAAATTTGGTGCTCTTCGGCGGTTACCGCACGTCCGGTTTTCTCAACACTTTTCAAAACCGCTTCTTCATCAAGAGGTTTGATTGTGTGAATATTAATCACCTCTGCGGAGATATTTTCAGCCGCAAGCGTTTCTGCCGCCTGCAATGCCTGCCATACCAAATGTCCGGTAGCGAAAATGCTCACATCCGTACCCTCACGAAGAACAACTGCTTTTCCTATTTCAAACTTCTGATCTACTGGGGTGAAATTTGGCACCTTTGGACGACCAAAGCGCAAATAAACCGGACCTTCATATTCGGCAATAGCCAGAGTTGCCGCTTTGGTTTGGTTAAAATCACAAGGATTAATAACCACCATACCGGGCAACATTTTCATCAAGCCAATATCTTCAAGAATTTGGTGAGTTGCGCCGTCTTCACCTAAAGTAATACCCGCATGAGATGCACATATTTTTACGTTCTTGCCGGAATAAGCAATCGACTGACGGATTTGATCATACACTCTACCCGTAGAGAAATTGGCAAAGGTTCCGGTGAAGGGAATGTATCCACCAATAGTTAATCCCGCTGCAATACCCATCATATTAGCTTCGGCAATACCCACTTGAAAAAAGCGCTGTGGAAATTCCTTTTGGAAAGCATCCATTTTCAGTGAACCGGTAAGATCGGCGCAAAGTGCAACCACTCTGGGATTGCTTTTTCCTAATTCCAATAATCCGGCTCCAAAACCTGAGCGGGTATCTTTTGCTCCTTGATCGATGTATGTTTGCATTATCTAAGCGGGTTTATTCAGGGCGCGAAATTACAAAAGAAAATAGCTTATTAGGTTCGTTTTTTTGCGCTTTGAAAATCGCTTCTGGCACTTTGGGAAAATGACGCTAAAAGTCGTACATTTGCGGCAAATTAGATAAAGGGAAAATACGTATTTATCCCATAAACGATTATATAAAATTCACATTACGTTTACCATGAAGATTACATCCGTAGCTGAAAGCCGTTTAAACCAAGTTGATTTTGATAATTTACCATTTGGAAAAGTCTTTTCCGATCACATGCTTTGGTGTGAATATAAAAATGGTGCTTGGCAAGAACCCGAAATAAAACCCTACGGAAAAATAGAAGTTAGTCCCGCACTGCATACCTTACACTATGGTCAAGCCATTTTTGAAGGACAAAAAGCCTACCGTATGGCGGATGGCCGTGTGGGTATTTTTCGCGCACACGACAACTTTTTGCGTCTAAACAAATCAGCAGAACGCATGTGCATCCCGCAAATTCCGGAAGAAATCTTCATGGATGGCCTCAGAAAGCTCATTGAAATGGACAAAAATTGGGTGCCAAAAGACGAAAGTATATCTTTGTATATCAGACCATTTATGTATGGTTCCTCGGAGTTCATCGCTGCTCGTCCTTCTGAAGAATACGTATTCTGCATTCTTACATCACCTTCAGGACCTTACTACGCCGGAGATGTGAAAGTATATATTGAAGAAAAATATGTTCGCTCTGCTGCGGGTGGCGTGGGTTACGCCAAAGCCGCTGGTAACTACGGAGGTTCATTTTTGCCTGCGAAGAAAATTCAGGAAAAAGGTTATACCCAAATCATCTGGACAGATCACGTAAACCACGAACTCATCGAAGAGTCTGGTACGATGAATATTGCTTTTGTAATGAATGGTGTATTGCGCACTCCTCCCCTATCTGACAGAATTCTTGCGGGAATAACCCGTGATAGCGTCCTACAAATCGCCCGCTCTTGGGGCATGACGGTGGAAGAAAAGCCCATCACCACCTTTGAAGTTATTGAAGCAATCAAAGACGGCAGCTTAACCGAGGCTTTCGGAATGGGAACCGCTGCGGTAATCAGCCCCATTTCTACCATCGGCTTCCGCGAAAAGGATTACACCATACCTGCACAAGGCACCGATAGTTTTGCCACTAAAGTGAAAGCTGAACTGGCGGCTATCCGAAGTGGAAGAAAGGCCGACAGTTTCAACTGGATGGAAATCATCGGTTAATGGTCGTGATCGCTTTCATCAACCTCCGCTAGATAATAGGCGCCTTCAACAACCACTTGCTGGTCAATAGGCTGCTTCAATTCCACGAAGCCGTCTGCATGGCGGCCTACGCGAACAGGAATGCGACGGAAGCCGTCGTTTTCCACCACAAAAGCGAAGTACTTACCTTCTTCAATTTGGAAGGCTGTTTCGGGTAAACTCATGACCTCCGCACTTTCAACTTCGATTTCGGCAGTAACAAAAGTGCCCGGTCGTAGCGGAATACTCTCATCTTCAGGATGGGCGTGTACGCGTACGGTGCGCATTTCGGGATGCACGGCACCACCAATCTGCACAATGTGCCCTTGATGCCAAGTGCTGCCTCCCTGCACTTTGAAGCGAATCTTTTGTCCTTCCTTCACCAACTCCAAATCACGCGGAAATACCTGCAACTCTATGTGCATGTGACTGGGGTCGTACATCTGATACAAAACCTCCTCGGGGCCTACTTGCTTACCCAAACTTACCGACTCACTGCTAATAATTCCGGAAAAAGGTGCACGCAGGTAAACCATTTCACTGATATTCATTTCTTTCAGCTGATGCAAATCGATTCCCATCAAGCGCAACTGAGCCTCTAAACCCTTTACACGAGCCTGGGTTGATTGATACGTGGCTTTAATTTCTTGCACTCTTTTGGTCGAAGCTGCCTCGCCTTCTCTCAATGCCTTCTGCCTATCCAAATCAATCTCCAAAAAGTCGAGCTGACTCTTGGCCTCCAAATAATCTTGCTGAAGTCGAATGTAATCCGGGTGCACAAGACCTACCAAAACATCTCCCTTTTTCACCTTTGCCCCTTCATAATGCGGAGCTTTGCGAACAAAACCTCCTAATGGCGCACTGATATCAGCTCGACTTTCCGGCGGAACATCCACCATTCCTGAACACGACAATCGCTTCGCAATCACCCTCAATTCAGGCGTACCGGTAACAATACCAGCAAGTTTTTTCTGATTATCATTCACTTCAAAAAAATCATGGTCATGGTCATGACTATGATCATGGCTATGGTCATAGTCTTTGTCATAGTCTTTGTCATAGTCATTACCACCTGAACAAGATGCTAGTATCGCTATGGATAAAACGAGGGATTTGGAAATCATTTTCATAAAATTAGGAAACCTTAGTCATGTTAGTTTATTATGCAAATTAGAGTCAGTCCATAAAGTCAAAGTGGCTAGGCTAGAAAGTTCGAGAGCGAGGCTTGCGAAGGTTGAAAAACAGTG
>JBHYFA010000035.1:23568-27973 GCA_051859825.1 Schleiferiaceae bacterium | reverse complement strand
CAAAATATGTTAATTACCTGTGATCTTACCGGTAGTATGTCTCCGTATTCGTCACAATTATTTGTATGGCACAGATTAAATTTTGACAAAAACAAAATACAGCATTTCACTTTCTTCAATGATGGAAACAGAACACCAGATAGAAAAAAAGTAGTTGGCCAAACCGGTGGTATCTATCACTCTAAAGCAAATGATTTTGACGAATTGATGAAAGTTGCTTTCAAAACCATGAACAAGGGAAACGGTGGTGATGCGCCGGAAAACGATATTGAAGCCCTGCTGAAAGGGATAGATAAATGTCCTAACTGCGAAGAAATTATTCTAATAGCGGACAACTACGCCAATATGCGAGACTTTTCACTTATTGAAAATATTAATAAGCCTATTCGCGTAATTTTATGCGGAACAAAGCTCGGTATCAATATACAATACCTTGAATTAGCACGTGTCACTAAAGGCTCTGTTCATACTATAGAACAAGACATAAGTAATCTAATGGAACTTAGAGAAGGTGAGGAAATTACTATCGGAAACCAAACATTTCTAATCAAAAATGGGAGGTTTGTTGAGCGTAGAAGTGAATAAATAAGTGTTATTCTGTTCTTAATATTTTAGCTAACATGAATCATTTTACCCAATTTCTATACAAAATAGGATTCCTGAAATTTAGCGACCACAAAATCCTAAAATGGAAAAAGCGTAAAGAAATAAAAAAGCTGGAATTCGCCTTGCAAAACGGATTATACGACATAAGAAAGTGTGCCTTAGAATCTCTTGGTGAACTCAAACAAATAGTTTAATCAAACTAACCCAAAAATGAAAACACTGAAAATTCATCAATTGGCTTTTTTGCTTATAGGTCTTACGCTTAATAGCTGTAATTTCACCAGTAAAGAGCAAAATCCACAGCATCAAGAAACCTATCCTGATATCCAAATTGTTGGAGCCATGAAGAACGTGATGTGGAAAGGCGAACTAGGCAGCAGCATTGACTTAGACACCATTACGGATAGAAATGGGCTTTATGGACTAGGTCCTTTGAGTTATTTAGCAGGTGAATTACTGATCAATAATGGTGAGTGTTACGTGTCAAAAGTAACCTCAGATTCCACGATGAGCGTGGAAAAAACCTTTGATGCGTCAGCCCCATTTTTTGTGTACGGCAGAGTAATTCAATGGAGCGAAACTGCTTTACCGCAGTCTATAAAATCAATTCAGGATTTGGAAACATTCATTGATGAAAAAACAAAAGACCATAAAAGGCCCTTTGCCTTTAAACTAATTGGTCGTGTTTCAAGTGCAGTCTTTCATATCCAGAATTTACCCGCCGGAACAAAAGTATCTTCCCCGGCTGAAGCACATCAAGGTCAAGTAAAGTACCAGGTTTCCAATGAAAACGCGGAAGTAATTGGCTTCTTCTCAACTGAACACCAAGGCATTTTCACCCATCATGACAGCTATTTACACATGCACATCATTACTGAGGACGAAAAGAAGATGGGACATGTTGACGAGTTAGAAATTGGAGAAATGGTATTGTATCTTCCGTTGAAGTAAAGCAATCAGTACGGGAGAATAAAATACAACGAAGCTATCAAACTCTATAGACAGCCACTACTGATCTCCCGCACTACTTCCCTGCCCTTACTCGCATTATACCACTTTTGCATGGGCTCTAAAATCTGCTGATAGTCGGAGTACTTTTTTCGTAATTCGGCGTACACTTCCTGAGCGGCTTCCGGACGAGGTCCCCAAGTGCCTAATACCTCCGAAAAATCAGGTGTTAGTCGGATAAGTTTGGGAATACTGCGGCCTCCGTTGGTTAAAAACGCATCCATAATATCGAGCCACTCGTCGCGGAAGATGTAACGCACTTCAATACCCAGCGAATCAGCAAAGTCCTGCAAGGGCGGAATATTGTGCGCCGCATCACCGCACCAATATTCGGTGAGAATGAGCCACTTTTCGTTTTTTGAGCTACTCCCGGACTGCATTTCTGCTCTCCAAGGCTTGGTTTTCTGCCAGCGCTCAACGCGCTTCTGGTTTAAGCTTACATAAAGTCCCATATCGGTATCCTTAGTCCGCTCAATGGCTTCACCCCAGGCATCAAGATATGCGCGGAAGCTCAGGGCTTGATCCCAAGCTTCCGCAAATCTTTCTTTTGTAATCTGATCAAACATTATGTAAATGGTATTCAAAAATTCCGAGTGGCTGAACTTTCTGAATCAAACTTTTGACTTTATAGTCAGAAACTAAGTATGGTTTTGCGAATGATCTCCACACATTCCATCAACTGCTCCTCATTAATCACCAATGGCGGAGCAAAACGAATGATGTTTCCATGTGTAGGCTTGGCCAACAAACCATTATCGCGCAGTGCCATACAAATATTCCAAGCGGTTTGACTATTCTCGTCGTCGTTGATTACGATGGCGTTGAGTAAACCCTTACCGCGTACCAAATTCACCAATTCCGATTCATTGGCCAACTTCTGCATTTCCGCGCGGAAAATTTCACCCAAACGGAAGGCGTTTTCTGCCAAGTTCTCCCTTTCTACCACCTTCAAAGCCTCCATAGCTACAGCACAGGCCAACGGATTTCCTCCGTAGGTACTCCCGTGCTCACCGGGCTTGATGCAAAGCATAATCTCATCGTCGGCAAGAACGGCGGAAACGGGTAATACTCCACCGGAAAGTGCTTTTCCCAGCACCAAAATATCCGGACGAGCATCCTCGTAATCCGTGGCTAGTCGCTTTCCGGTGCGTGCAATACCGGTTTGCACCTCATCGGCGATAAAGAGAACATTGTATTTCGTGCAAAGCTTACGCACACCGGCAAGATAACCCTCATCGGGAACAACTACACCCGCTTCACCTTGGATAGGCTCTACCATAAAGGCCGCCACATTTGGGTCTTTAAGTGCTGCTTCTAGTGCTTCTAAATCGTTGTAATCAATAATGTCGTAGCCGGGCATATACGGACCGAAGCCTTTAAAACTGCTGGGGTCGTCAGACGAACTGATGGCCGCTAGGGTGCGTCCCCAGAAATTCCCGTGAACAAACACGATACGCGCTTCATTCTCAGGTACGCCTTTTTTCTCGTAGGCCCACTTACGAGCCAGCTTTACCGCGGTTTCCCCTCCTTCCACACCGGAGTTCATGGGCAAAACCTTATCGTAACCAAAAAGCTTGGTCACATACTCTTCGTAGGGGCCGAGTACGCTGTTGTAAAAAGCACGACTGGTAAGCGTCAACCGCGCAGCTTGATCGTTCAAAGCCTTAATGATATCGGGATGACAGTGTCCTTGGTTAACTGCGGAATATGCACTGAGAAAATCGTAGTAGCGCTTTCCCTCCAAATCCCAAACATACACACCTTCTCCTTTGTCTATCACCACGGGTAGCGGGTGGTAATTATGCGCGCCGTACTTATCTTCGAGTGCAATTGCTTCTTGGGAGGTCAAATTTGTAGTCATAAATCGTATTCGTTTTCAAATGGTTCAATGCTTAGTTTCCCTACTCAGCGGGAAAACCAAACGGCCCGCAAGTTCGGAAATATCTTTGGGATAAAGAAATGTTTTTGCCTTGCCTGATTGATTTAAAGCAAAGTCTGAAACCCAATAAATTTTCTTGGGTTTGTGGTGCTTGTCGAGAAACCTACACGCATCAATCCATTCCGCCACAGTTAGCTCTTCTTTAGATAGCAAGACCAAAACCTCCCCCAAAAGCGTATCATGCATGGCAACCGGTTGCACTTCCACATCAGAATGTTCCTTCCAAAGCAACAACCAAGTATCGAGGTTTATTTTTTTACCGCCGGAATTGATTACCCGGTCGGTTCGCTGTAAAAACCGAAAGCGCTTATCATCGAGAAGTTCGACCTTATCATTGGTTTGCACATCTTCTATTCCGGTCAGTTCATCACGGATGGCCAAACAACCTCGTTCGTCGGTGGATATTTGTACGCCGTCCAGACAAGTAAAATAATCCTCTCCCGGACTTTTCATGGCGATATTAGAAAGTGTCTCGGTCATTCCGTAGGTGTGGAATACCTGCTGTTGAGGATTTTGAGGCTGGAGGGGTTCCGTCAAACTCCCCCCTCCTATCAGCACGGTTTTACACTTGTGAAGATCGCTTTTAAGCCATTGAGCCGGACTCACGGAAATCAAATCCACCTCGATATCGCGAGGGAGTTCAAGCGCCGGCGGATAACAAAGTAGCTTCATTTTGCCTAGAAGCGCACGATAGATGAGCATTTTACCTCCGGTGAATTGCGCGGGAAGCACGAGAGCCGCCGTTTTTGCTTGACCTACAAACTTCATGGTGCGTTCAGCAGATCGGCGGATTTGGTCTTGAGAAAACCGCATGCTTCGGGGTGCTCCCGAACTCCCACTGGTTTGAAAAAC
>JBHYFA010000035.1:7481-23558 GCA_051859825.1 Schleiferiaceae bacterium | reverse complement strand
TCAGCATTTACCCACGAAACAATAATTCGCTTTATTTCTTGGGCAAACTCCGCTTCCGGCCACAGCGTTTTTTCCACAAAATCATTGTTAGAAAAATCGATGATAAAAAAATGTGGGTTAGGTTGGAGCTTAGACACTAGAAAAGTATGTTTGGCGTTTGTTTTGGTAGATTACACCTATGGCGCGAAAAGGTTTATTTATTCTCGGGTTTGTTTCGACGGTTCTGTTATCGTTCGGGCAAAAGTACCCTCAAAATTATTTCCAATCACCACTCGACATTCCTCTTTATGTGAGTGGAACCTTTGGTGAATTGCGTCCCAATCACTTTCATGCAGGCTTAGATTTAAAAACCCAGGGGCAAGAAGGTAAACGCGTTTTGGCGGCCGCAGACGGTTATGTAAGTCGCATCAATGTTTCCACTTCGGGTTATGGAAAAGCCATTTACATTACCCACCCCAACGGATACATGAGCGTGTATGCCCACCTTCAGCGCTTTAATGAAGAGATTGAAGAATACGTCAGAAAGCATCAGTATCAGAAACAAAGTTTTGAACTCACTCTTTACCCTTCATCAGGAGAATTAACCGTAAATCAAGGTCAAACCATTGCTTTAAGTGGAAACACCGGTGGTTCGGGCGGACCCCATTTACACTTTGAAATTCGCGATCAAGGTGGCGAGCGGGCGCTCAATCCGCTTTTATTTGGCTTGCCGGTGAGCGATAGTCGAGCACCAAAATTATTTCGGGTCAAACTCTACGAAATCGATCAGCGTGGTTTCATTCGCGATGAAAAAACCGTGGAAATTGCCCCCGGTCCTAACGGGGTGTACGTTCCCGTTGGAAGATCGGCGGTAAGTGTGCACAACACCTTTGCTGTAGGTGTGCAAGGCTACGACCACCAAGATGGTTCGCAGAATAAAAATGGCATTTACCGCGTAGTAGTGAAAAAAGATGACGAGGCTTTTTTCAGTTTTCAGGCCGATGGTATTCGCTTCGATCAATCGCGCTACATCAATGGATTCATCGACTATGCGGCCAAGAAAAATCAGGGGCAGACCTTCTATCGCTTATTCAAGCCCAGCAACTACAATCTCGATGCGCACCCCGAACGAAACCAGCGTGGTGTGCTGCACATTACCGACACCAATGCCTTCGACCTACATGTTGAAGCACTTGATTTTCATGGAAATAAAACCGTTGTAAAAATCCCATTGAAGATTGAATGTCGAGATTTTTCAGAAAATTACCCCTACGGAAGCGTTTGGCAGCACGACATGCTCAACTCCGTAAGTGATCAGGGAATGCGGGCTATACTAGCACCGTTTTCGCTTTACCAAGACGCGCGAATTGAGTACAGCATTTCCCCGGCTTGTGCGCATTGCCTGGCACCTATTTTTAGCGTTGGTAGCTTTGATATACCCATTCACCGCAATCTTTCGGTTTTTTTCAGCAGGGAAATCATCGACAATCGTGTTCCCCGCGAAAAAATGGTGATGGTTCGTCGTGAAAAACCATCCGGTTCATGGTCGAGCATTGGTGCAGATGACAACACAAATATTCATTTAATGTCGAATTCCAAAACCTTTGGTGAGTTTAGCATTATGGCCGATACAATTGCTCCCAAGGTGTATCCCATCAACTTCTCCGACGGATTTGTATTGAAAAACAACCTTCCTATAAAGATTCATATCAGTGATGATTTTTCGGGAATTCGCAAATACGAGGCCTACGTAAATGATCAGTGGATTTTGATGGAATATGAGCCCAAAAGTAACATGATTTTTTATACCTTTGACAATCGTTTGCCGAGAGGTACCAGCACACTAAAAGTGCGTGTTTGGGATAATTGTAACAACAAGACAGAAAGAACATGGAAAATCGTAGTCCAGCCTTAATTTACCTGCTATTAACCTTCATATTTGCTGGGCAAGCTTTATTTTCCCAGAGTCGTCCTAACCAACCCATTCAGCTCAATGGTGTGGTAATGAGCGATGATAGCATTCCCCAACTCATTCCCAATGTAAACATTTTTATTCCCGGACGCCAGCAAGGTACTGTGAGTGCCGATGATGGATTTTTCTCTATTGCCATTATGCCGGGAGACACCGTTCAGTTTAGTGTAATCGGTTTCAAGCGCGAGAAGTTTTATATTCCGGATACGTTAAAACGCGACAAAAAAGGTTATTTAGTAGAGATTCGTCTTCAACGCGATACAGCCTATTTGAGCCAAGTAATCATTTACCCTTGGCCTTCACCCGATAGATTAAAAGCAGAATTTATGTCTATCCGCGTTCCCACTACCGACCTCGATATTGCCTACCGAAATTTAGCAATCGCTGCACTCAGAGAAAGAGCCGCAGCTATGGGTTACGACCCCAGCGAGCTTGGCAAAGTTATGATGCGCCAACAGGCGAACTACTATTACGATCGGACGCGATACGGAGGCGTGTCGGGCGGAACAGCGATGATGATGTCTCTATCCAACCCCTTTGCTTGGCATCAATTATTTGAATCCTTGAAAAAATAAGTATGACCAGATACCGGCTGGTACTCTTTTGCCTTTTCATTTCTTCCTTTGCTTCGGCTCAATCCATCGTTGAGGGAAACCTTAAAACCACCAATGGAAAAGCATTGATTGGTGCAAAAATTATTTTGGCAAATGACACCGCCGTTTCTGATGCTAAGGGAAATTTTTCCTTGTTAACCCAAGAAACCGGAAAGCAGCTTGTATTCTTCCGCGCAGAAAATCACCACCCAGACAGTGTTGAAGTTTTTATAGAGCCTAAAAAGGTTTACTCGCTAAAAATCAGTCTTTTTTCCTCAAGCACAGACTTAGAAGCGGTTGACGTAACAGCGCGGAATCGAATGGACAATCAAACGGCTATTGATGTGAAAACCATCGAAGCATTTGTTGGCCCTACCGGAACCGTAGAGGGTATTTTACGCACCTTCGCTGGTGTTAGTTCACGAAATGAACTCAGCTCGCAGTACTCCGTGCGTGGAGGAAATTTTGACGAAAACTTGGTTTACGTAAACGGCATTGAAGTCTATCGCCCCTTTTTGGTGCGCAATGGCCAACAAGAAGGTTTGAGTTTCATCAATACCGATATGATTGAGCGGGTGGATTTTTCCGCTGGTGGCTTTGATGCGCGTTACGGCGATAGAATGTCGTCGGTATTGGATATTCGCTACCGTCGTCCTACTGAGTTTGGGCTCCGTGCAGAAGCGGGATTTTTGGGAGGTTCTGTAACCATAGAAGATGTGAAAGGCAAGCTCGATTACATGGTGAGTGTGCGCTACCGTCAGAACTCCATGCTTCTGGGTTCAATGGATACCGACGCCGATTTTCAACCACAATTTACAGATATTCAAGCTTCGTTTAATTACCAACTTACCGACGAATGGACACTGAGCTATTTATCCAACGTAAGTAGAAACCGTTACCGCGTGGTTCCAACAAGTAGAGAAACGAGTTTTGGATCTTTTCAGCAAGCCTTGCGATTGAACGTATTTTTTGATGGCGAAGAAGATTACGACTTCATTACCAATTTTCACGCGCTTAGTGCAGAGTGGCGTCCACGAAAAAATGTAAAAAACACCATTACAGCTTCGGTGTATCAATCCTTAGAACAAGAACATTTTGACGTTATCGGAGCCTACCGTCTTTCAGAGCTCGATAACGATTTAGGTTCGGATAATTTTGGTGAGATTGATTTTTTACGTGGCGCTGGAGGTTTTCACAATTTTGCACGCAATAATCTCGATGCCCTAGTTGCCAATATCGAAGCCAAAACCACCGTGGTGACGGGCAAATCTACCTGGAACGCGGGAATCAAATGGCAGTATGAAGATATTCGCGACAAATATCAGGAATGGGAATACATTGATTCAACCGGCTTTAGTGTTCCCCACCGTCCGGAAACCACTTTTCAGCGCGGAGACTCAAATACGGTGAGCGTCATCAACAACCCCATCGACGGCCTCAATCTGTTTGAGAGTTTTAACTCACGCATCAGTGTATTTTCTCACCGTGTAATGGGATACGTTGAAAATCAAAGACGCTGGGAAGTAAACGATCGTACCTACTCCTACTCCATTGGTGTTCGCGCGCATCATTGGTCGCTGAACGGACAAACCGTGATTAGTCCGCGAGGAACCTTCAAAGTGAAGCCTTTTAAAAGCAACGACATGATTTTCCGCTTGTCTGCCGGCTTCTATCACCAACCGGCCTTTTACCGCGAAATGCGCGACATCGGTGGTGACATCAATAGAGACATTCGTGCGCAACAGGCTTTTCACCTTGTTTTGGGTAACGACCACCTTTTTAAAATGTGGGGGCGCGATTTTCAACTTGTTACTGAATTGTATTACAAAGATTTACAAAATCTGGTTTCCTATCAAATGGACAACGTACGTTTGCGTTACAGTGCATTAAACGACGCTACGGGCTTTGCTACCGGAGTTGATTTTAGAATCAATGGGCAGTTTGTCAAGGGCGTGGAATCGTGGTTTAGTCTTTCGGTGATGACCATCCGTGAAAAGTTCAACGATTTTCCCGAATTAGGCTTTCTTCCCAGACCAACCGACCAGTTGGTAAACGCATCCATTTTCTTCCAAGACCATCTTCCCGGTGATGATACGTGGAAGATAAGCGTGACCACGATGTTTGGAACACGTCAGCCCTTTCAACCACCACGGGCATTACCTTCGGAAAACATCTTCCGCATATCAAATTATCGAAGAGTGGATATTGGTATTTCCAAGGAGCTTAAGCGTCCCGACAAAACGGCGAAATGGGAGTTTCTCAACAACTTCAAAAGCGCGTCTATCGGCCTCGATGTTTTCAATTTACTGGGTATTCGCAACAGTATTTCCTACTTATGGATTAGAGAAATCAACTCTTCCAACCCTGATGCATCTACGGCCAGACAATATGCTGTCCCCAATTTCCTCACCAACAGACTGATAAATCTTCGTTTGCAAATACAAATTTAACATGAGAATTGCCGATACCATAGCGCATCCTTCCATGCGAATTATCATTTACACGCTGGAAAAATATTATTATGTGGAATTTGAAGCCGGCCCAATGAAACAAGGTTTTCGTTTTCCCAAAACCCAAACTCCCGGAGTTGACAACGTAAAGAAAGTCATTTCGCCAAGTTTTATTGCTACGGTAGAAACGCGTTTTCACGAAATGCACAAGCAGGCGATGGAAGCTTTGAAATCGGCCTAATAAAAAACAAATCCTTTCTTCCATATTTAACGGCTGTGAACTTATTTTGCAGCTCGATGTTAAAATAACCTCAATACAGTGAAATAATTATGAAGTTTGAACTTACAGAAGAGCATCTAATGATCCAAAAGGCTGCTCGCGATTTTGCCCAAAACGAATTGTTACCCGGTGTAATCGAAAGAGATACACACGAAAAATTCCCCGCCGAACAAGTGAAAATGATGGGTGAGCTCGGTTTTATGGTAATGATGGTTGACCCAAAATATGGTGGATCAGGAATGGACACCATTTCGTACGTTTTGGCAATGGAAGAGCTCTCTAAAGTAGATGCTTCCGCCTCTGTAGTAATGTCGGTAAACAACTCTCTCGTTTGTTGGGGTCTGGAAAAATTCGGAACCGAAGAGCAAAAACAAAAATATCTTGTGCCGCTAGCCAAAGGAGAAATCATCGGTGCATTCTGTCTCTCAGAACCCGAAGCCGGCTCTGACGCTACATCACAAAAAACCACCGCCATCGACAAGGGCGACCACTACCTTCTCAATGGTACCAAAAACTGGATTACCAACGGAAGCACCGCCAGTGTATATCTCGTAATGGCGCAAACCGATATTGAAAAAGGTCACCGTGGAATCAATTGTCTTATCGTAGAAAAAGGCATGGATGGCTTTGTAGTTGGTAAAAAAGAAGAGAAAATGGGTATCCGTGGAAGTGATACGCATAGCTTGATGTTTACCGATGTGAAGGTTCCTAAGGAAAATCGCCTTGGTGAAGACGGGTTCGGATTCAAATTCGCAATGAAAGTACTTTCCGGCGGACGAATCGGAATTGCTGCTCAGGCTTTGGGTATTGCTTCAGGTGCGTACGAATTGGCCCTTCAATACTCCAAAGAGCGCAAGGCTTTCGGAAAAACCATTTCTGATCACCAAGCCATTGCCTTCAAACTTGCCGATATGGCCACCGAAATCGACGCTGCTCGCCTTATGGTACTTCGTTCTGCATGGCTAAAAGATCAAGGTCTTCCTTTCGATAAAGAAAGTGCAATGGCCAAGCTTTACGCCTCTACCGTAGCCATGAAGCACACCGTAGAAGCCGTTCAAATCCACGGAGGTTACGGTTACGTGAAGGAATACCACGTAGAGCGTTTGATGCGCGATGCGAAAATTACCCAAATCTATGAGGGTACTTCAGAAATTCAAAAATTGGTGATTTCTCGTGAAGTTCTAAGAGACTAATTTCCAAATTAAACCATACAGCCACTTCGTTTGAGGTGGCTTTTTTTTTATCCCGTTGACATGATGAACCCACTCATTTCCTTCCCCTCCACCCCATTCCATACTTTCGCTTTTGACCAAATTACCAATGAGTACTATCTGCCCGCCATTGAGTTTTGGATTGCTAAGGCCAAGGAAAAAATCGGAGAAATTCGCGATTCCCAATCTCAAGCAAGCTTTGAAAATACTATTGCTGCCTTAGACCTAGCTCAGGTTGAACTCAATCAGATTAGTTCCGTTTTTTTCAACCTAAACAGCGCGGAAACCAACGACGAAATGCAGGCTCTGGCGCAAGAAATCGCTCCGCTGCTAAGCAACTTTGCCAGTGATGTTATTCTCGACGACCAACTCTACCAAAGAGTTTTGGCCGTGAAAGACGTCCCGAGTGATCCCGAATCGCAAATGCTGCATCGTAAAACCCTCCTAGCCTTCGAACGCAATGGAGCCAAACTTAGCGTTGAACAGAAAGAGCGCCTAAGGGAAATCGATCAAGAACTGGGACGACTGAGCTTACAGTTTGGTGAAAATGTATTACGCGACACCAACGCCTACGAACTGATCCTCAATGAAGAAAGTGACCTAGACGGATTATCCGACGACTTTAAAGAAGCCGCCAAGGATGCCGCAGAAAAGGCGGGTAAAACGGGTTGGCTCATTGGCTTGCGTCCCGATAGCTACCTCGACTTTATGAAATACAGCAACCGTCGGGATTTGCGAGAAAAACTCTATTTTGCCTTTGCCGCGCGGGGAACTGGGGAAAACACCAACAACCTTCCCATCATTGAGAAATTGGTTCATCTTCGTCGCGAAAGAGCAAATCTATTGGGATATAAGAGCCACGCAGACTTCATTTTAGAGGAAAGAATGGCGCAGAGTTCGGAAAGAGTGAATGAATTTTTGCAGACACTGAAAACCAAGGCGCTACCGGTGGCAAAAAAGGAAATGGAAATGATTCGCGCGTTTGCCAAAGAAAAATGCCAGATTGAAAAAGTGGAAAAATGGGATATGTCGTATCTCATGGAAAAACTGCGCAAACAGGAACTCAATGTTGACGATGAAGCCCTACGTCCATATTTACCTCTAGACAAAGTCACTCAGGGTATTTTCCAAATCTGCGAGAAGCTCTTCGACTTGAAATTTGAAAAACGCAGCGATATTCCAGTGTATCACGAAGAAGTAGAAGTGTATGAAGTGAAGAAAACAGACGGAAGCTACGTGGCTATTTTATACATGGATTTCTTCCCTCGTGCCGGAAAGCGCGGTGGAGCGTGGAAAACGGCCTACAAAGGTCAATATCGCGATGGAAATACCGATCATCGCCCGCACATCAGTATCGTGTGCAACTTCAATCGTCCGAGTAAAACCCGTCCTGCCCTACTGAATTTCCAAGAACTTACGACTTACTTCCACGAATTTGGACACGCCCTCCACGGCATGCTCGCTCAGGGCAGATTCCCGAGTCTTTCGGGAACCAATGTATCCTGGGATTTCGTAGAACTACCTAGTCAGCTCATGGAAAACTGGTGCTACGAGCAAGAAGCGCTCAATCTCTTTGCGCGACATATCGACACCGGAGAGGCCATTCCCGCCGAAATGCTCCAAAGTATCCGCAAACAAAGAGTCTTCCTAGAAGGCTACGCAACCATCCGTCAGTTGGGCTTTGGCATGATTGACATGGCATGGCATAGTTTGGGAGAAAATGAGGCTATTTTGGAAGTAGAACAACTAGAAAAGAACGTATTACAGGATATGGAGCTTTTGCCCGAAACCAAAAACACCAATATCAGTCCGGCATTCAACCACATTTTTCAAGGTGGATATTCTGCGGGCTATTACAGTTACAAGTGGTCGGAAATGCTCGAAGTTCAAGCCTTTGAGGTATTTGAAAGAAACGGCATTTTTGATAAAGAAACGGCCAACAATTACGAAAAACTCCTTCAGGCAGGCGGTTCACGCGATGCTCTGGAGCTTTTCCGAGCGTTTACCGGCAAGGAACCCTCCGTTGAACCCTTACTGAATCGCTTGAGATAATCCTTGCTTTCTGTCTTATGATAACCGTATATTTGTGCCTCCATGGAAGCATTTATTGTATCAGCCAGAAAATATAGACCACAGGAGTTTGATAGTGTTGTGGGTCAACAACATATCACTCGAACGCTCTTCAATGCGGTAGAGAAAAACCAGCTTGGTCAAGCGCTTTTATTTACCGGTCCGCGCGGAGTTGGTAAAACAACTTGCGCCCGTATTTTGGCAAAAATGATCAACCGAACTTCCGTTGATGACCAAACAGATTACACCCTTAACATTTTTGAGCTTGATGCGGCGTCCAACAACTCGGTTGACGATATTCGTAACCTAGTAGATCAGGTGCGCTTTGCTCCACAGGTGGGAAGCTTTAAGGTGTATATCATTGATGAGGTGCACATGCTCTCGCAAGCGGCCTTTAACGCCTTTCTGAAAACCTTGGAAGAACCGCCAAAGCACGCAGTGTTTATCTTGGCAACCACCGAAAAGCACAAAATTCTTCCTACCATCCTCAGTCGCTGTCAGATCTACGATTTCCGTCGCATTACCGTGCCCGATATCGTTGTTCAGCTGAAAGAAATTGCGGCTAAGGAGAATGTTCAATACGAAGAAACGGCGCTACACCTCGTTGCGCAAAAGGCGGATGGAGCCATGCGTGATGCGCTTTCCATTTTCGACCGCTTGGTTTCGTTTTCCGAGGGAAATGTTACCTACGCTGCGGCAGCGGAGTTACTTAGCGTATTGGATTTCGCTTACTACTTCCGACTAACCGATTATATTCTCAACAATCAAGGGCCTGAGGTAATCCAAACGGTACACGAAATTCTCGCCAAGGGATTCGACATGCATCTTATGGTGAATGGTTTGGCAGATCACCTGCGAAATTTATGGATGTGTCTCGACCCTCGAACGCTTGATTTGCTCGATGTTTCTGATGATTTGAAACAAAAATACCGAGAGCAGAGCGCCAAATGCACTCCTGCTTGGTTGGTATTTGCTTTGAAACGACTTATGGAGGTTGATGTGCAGTATAAAAACTCCCAACAACAACAACTCCTAGTGGAAGTTTCGCTTCTCCGTTTGGCTACACCGGCCAGCGACGAAAAAAAAAAATGACCAACCCGAGCTAGTTCCGGCCAAAAACAACCAAGGCTCGGCAGCAACGAGTAGCGCAGTAAACACCAGCGCTCCAAAACCTTCTGCAGCGCCAGAAAACCAAAGTTCGGTTTCTACCCCAAATAAACAGGAGCAAACAATTAGTCCTGCGGTTAAGACTGAGTCTCCAGCGGTTGTACAACAAACAAGCACACCTCCTCCATCTCCGGCAGTTTCCGAACCAGCAAGTCCACCACAACCCGCTCGCACAGCGGCGCGAAGAAGTGGTTTTTCCATAGCGCAGAATTTGCAAGCTGAGAAAGAGAAAAAGGAAAACGCCGATGAAAATGCCGGTACTGTGGTTGAAAAAACGGAAGGCTTTTCACTTAATGAAGATCATTTGACGCAGTATTACCGAATATTTGTTGATACGGTAAAAGACCGAGGACAAACGCTTATTACCTCTACCCTACAAAGTTTAAATCCCTTAAAAAAAGGTGATTACAGCATTCTGTTTCAATTACACTCCGAAACCCAAAAAACACTCATTGGTGAATGTCAAACCGAATTGATGAGCTTTTTACGCGACAAACTCGGTCATCAAGCCATTGAATTGGAAATTGAAATATTAGCCGAAGAAGCTGAAAATACTATTAAAAATTCCAAAGAAAAATTGGAGATTATTCTTCAAAACCACCCGGAAAGTCAGTTACTGATTGATGAACTGGGATTAAAACTCGTCGATTATTAATCATCAACCAAAAATTAGAAATGCAGAAAATCAAGGTTCAAAATCCGGTAGTAGAGCTCGATGGAGACGAAATGACTCGGATAATTTGGAAATTCATCAAAGAAAAACTCATCCTTCCTTATTTAGATATCGACATTAAGTATTACGATTTGGGTATGGAGAGTCGGGATGCCACTGACGATCAGATTACCGTGGATGCGGCAAACGCCATCAAGAAATACAATGTAGGTATCAAATGCGCCACCATCACCCCAGATGAGCAGCGTGTGGAAGAATTCAAGTTGAAGAAAATGTGGCGTTCACCGAACGGAACCATCCGCAACATTTTAGGCGGCACCGTTTTCCGTGAGCCCATCATCTGTAAAAATGTTCCGCGCTTAGTCACTACCTGGAACAGACCCATCGTGATTGGACGTCATGCTTTTGGCGATCAGTATCGTGCAACAGACACCGTAATTGAAGGCAAAGGAAAGCTCACCATGACCTTCACGCCGGAAGACGGTAGTGAGCCGCAAACATTTGAGGTTTATAACTTTGAAGGTGGTGGAGTAGCTATGAGCATGTACAACACCGATGAATCCATCTATGGATTTGCTCGCTCGTGCTTCAATATGGCTCTACAGAAATCATGGCCGCTTTACCTCAGTACAAAAAACACCATCCTCAAGAAGTACGATGGTCGTTTTAAAGACATTTTTGAGGAAGTGTATCAAAACGAATTCAAGGCGCAATTCGACGAGCAAGGATTGGTGTATGAGCACCGTCTTATCGACGATATGGTGGCTTCTGCGCTCAAGTGGGACGGTGGTTTTATCTGGGCGTGTAAAAACTACGACGGTGATGTTCAGTCCGACACCGTGGCTCAAGGCTTCGGTTCTTTAGGTCTTATGACATCCGTTTTGGTTACACCTGATGGAAAAACCCTCGAAGCTGAGGCAGCGCATGGCACTGTTACTCGTCATTATCGTCAACACCAAGAAGGGAAGAAAACCTCAACCAACCCCATTGCGTCAATTTTTGCTTGGACGAGAGGTTTGGCACATCGTGGAAAATTAGATGGTAATGCGGAGCTTATCAAATTTGCCAACACCCTTGAAGAAGTGTGCATCAGCACCGTAGAGAGCGGAAAAATGACCAAGGACTTAGCGCTTTGTATTCACGCGGGGGACTTAAAGCCTGAGCACTATCTGAATACGGAAGAGTTTTTAGAAGCTCTCGATACTGAGCTTAAAAAGCGATTGAGTTAGTATTTTTCAAATTCATTTATCAAAAAAAAGCCGGGGAAAACTCCGGCTTTTTTGTGCGGTCTTTTATGCTAACCATCTGAAATACATAAAAGTATTGAGTTTGTTTTTAGGATTTGGATATCTCGCTTTATTTTTTCACAATACTTTCAAGCACGACGCCAATACTGTAATAAAGCAAAAGTGCGCGGCTAACTATGTGGGCTTTAAAACGAAACTCAATTGCTATTACACAAAGGAATACGAAGAATTCACAAAGGTGCACAAAGAATTAAGGCATAAAACTTTAAACTTTGTGAAACTCTGTGCCTCCTTTGAGAACTTTGTGTAATAACTGAAAGGCTATTACACAAAGAAGCACAAGGACATTATGCAAATATTGCCTTTACCGTGCAATTAAAAACTTCTTCGTCTTTATCACTCCATTTGCTTGAACTTTGAGAACATACATCCCGGATGGCAAGTCTTCTACGTGTACGCGCTGAAGGAATGAAGCTTGAGTAAAATCTTGATGCACCTTAATACCTGTAAGAGTGTAAATACTTATATCAATAGGCGTTTCAGGGTCTTCAATTCCCGGAGTTCTAAAATACAAGAAGTAAGATCATTGGCAATTACCATTAAATCCTGAAAGGCTTCTGCGTCTTCCCTGATTTCCCAGAGTTCATTGGAATTGGTGATTTTTTCACCGGCTTCGACGGTTTTATCAATCAAGTTTCCGCCACCTGAAACATAAATACCACTTTCCATATTTTGCACTTCTCTTACTTCATTAATGAAAGGAAACTCTACCGCATCAACACATGGATCAACTGAGAAATTAACATTACTTGATGGCGTAAATGCTCCTTGGAAGTTTGAACTTTAAACTTGGACATTACCCCAAGTGAAGATATTTGGCATTTTGTTATCTGTAAAATCAATTAATGAGCTATTATGTTGAGCTGTAGGCCCTGTTAAATTATTATTTACATTAATTATTACTCTACTCCCCTGTCCATTTGAATGAGTGAAACTATTCTCACCCTGGAGTATATTAAAGTAACCGTTATCTATATCGCCAAACACGGCATAATCAACGTCTGAAAAGCTGTTTTTACTTGATTCAGAAGCATCAACAGAAGCATACGAATTTGGAAAGTAAACGCCGTAATAAAGATTATTAAAAGTATTACAAGTCATATTAATAGCATGATCTTCCAATAATATCCCCGAAGGGTATGAACTTGTATTATTATGCTCTCCGGCAAATACTTGAGTTGCATGAAACTCATTTTTTACAACATTCGTTTCAGCCCCTCCTTGCCCGGATAGAAAGCAGCCTGCATGATAATTGTCAGCGAATGTGTTTCGAGCTATATCACAGGTTCCATGTAACTCTGTACCATAAACACCGTATGAGTTATTGTTGAAGGTATTATAGGTGGCGGAGAACGTCTGACCAGCTACATAAAGACCACAACCATTAAATTGAAACAGATTATTCGAAAGTTTGTTAATATTCAATGGTGATTTCCGTTATGTCGTGTGGTTTACAGATTAAAGGAATACGTACATGGTCTCCTTCTCCCGGGCCATCTCCCGGATGATATCTAAAGGTGTTCAGTTCTATTTCAACATCGCCGAACACAGTAAATTCATGCATTTCATCTATATCATTTCCGTAAAGCTGTATGCCTGATGCAAGAGGACTTCCTGGTGGTGTATTTAAATGGAACCTATCATACAACTTATCAACATTTACGATACGTAATCTCAATGTTGCTTGTGGTAAAAGAAAAATGGTTTCATTAAAGTAATCTTCCCTTCTTACGTTTAAATTAACGGAATTTGAAGGTGTGAGACCTTTGGTTGTAAACCTTTGGCTCCAATCAACACCTAGATTTCCGTAATGACTTGGGGAACTTGCTATTAATTCATAACTTAATCCGTCTTCGAGAGAAAATTCGAAATGATACACTCCGCTTTCATCGGTTTTATATTCCAGAAATTTATTACGAGGACTTCTTCCTCCACTGGCAAAACCAGATGGTCCTGTGCGAATTTCTACCAACCCACCTTCAATAGGTTCAAAGTTAGATATGTCGAGCAAAACGCTTCTACAACTACGTCTGTAATTTTATTAGGCTTACAAGAAATAAATATCCCGATAACAAGGGTCGATATGATTAATATGTTTTTCATAATCTGATTATCCGTTTTCATACCTAAGCTCCCGTTATAGCCGCTACGATCACTCTATCAAATAACCGTTCACCAAAGTACCTTCTGTTTAGCTTATACACAAACTCATTGAGATATAGTTGAAGATACTTCCCTTTGATTTTATGGTAATTACCCAATAAGTTTCGTTTTGAATTACTGATAAATATGTGAACCCAGCGCAGTGTTTCTTCTGTTGACTCTTTGCTTGATTTCTCAGTCACATACATTTCCACATAGTTGGCTATATCAACATATGAGGTGCTCTTATCTGTAAAAACTATCGATTTTTCGTCAATAGATTCGCCTACATGATTATTCACTTCTTCAGCTTTATGACTTTCAAGCACTTTAGCTTTAAAATAGCGCACATCCTTAGACTTTTTACCTGTTTCAGGATCCTCCAAAGGAGTACTTTCTGCACTTACCAATACATTTTTCTTCCCAGCAGCTCCGCGTCCCCGCTTACCTTTAGCTTGTTCAACTTCGGTAGAAACAACGGTAAAATAACCTTCATCCATTTCAATCATACCTTCCAGTGTGTAGAGTGAATCTCTGTTGCCCATTGCCTTACGAATTTTATGAACCATAGCCCACACTGGTTCATAGCGCTTTAAACCTAGCTGTCTTTGAATCTCTTTAGCAGAAAATCCTTTTTTTGTAGTGCTCATCAAAAACATTGCTCTATACCAAACAAGAAATGGGAGATTAGAATTTTCCATTATGGTGCCACTGCGTAATGAAGTGCGGAAACCACAAGATTTGCACTCGTAACACTCTTTATCACGTTTCCAGTAATGACTTGTATTTGAACACTTTTTGCAAACAATACCGTGTTTATCTCGCTCTTCTTTAAAATGATTTCTGCATGATTGTTCATCTCCAAACTCAGATGTGAAAGTAAATAGGTTGATAATGATTTAAATCCTAGGTAAATATACTAAATTAGGTGTAATTACGGATAATCAATAAGCTTTTTCATAAAATTTAAAATTAGTGAAAATTATGTGATTCATTCTTATTAAATAATAACATACCACAATTTAAAGAAAAGAAAGAGGAAAAGAATACTGGAATAGGTGGTGTTCCGAGGCTTCTGGGTTGATTAAAACCGTGTATCTGTCCAAAGCTACGATAGGACAAAGAAAAATTTAGTGTTTCTGTTTTAATAAATGCATACTGAAAGCCAAAGCTATAGCCGATTATTCTGGTAGAATGTCTTGGCTTTGCAGGGATAATATCGTACTGATTATTGTCTATGTCATGATAAATTTGGGTTCCATTGATAAAAAATGAAGCAAAAACGCCCATTGAAAGTTCCCAACGCTTTTGTCGACCAAATGACCGATGCCAAAGTATAGGTATGGCGGTATAATTACGCGTTTGTGAAAACCAACCCGGATGAGGGTAAGCATGATATGATTTCATTTGCATAAGATATGTACCTACACTAAAGGAGTTTTTCTCTGAAATAACATAATGAAACTGAAAACCTCCATTAAGAGCTAAATGACGTGGAACATTATAAAATCCAACTTGACTGGATGTTGAAGCTAATAGCCCCATATCTAATCGAAGTTGAAATGGTTGACAATGAACTACTTTTAAATCCGTAAACCAAATTATTAAAATAAAAATAAGAATCTGTTTCATGAGAAAATAGTAAAAGTTAGAAAATTGCGGGTTGTCATTTACTCCAAATTTACATAAAAAAATTTTTATTGTCACCAAACTATCAAAACTTTAATGTTTTCAGGGTATAAAGGTTGTTGAAATTTTAGTTTTATCAATCATTTTTTCTTCGTAATTCGAGACGATTAACGTCATAAAATACCCGCCTCATGTCATATACTACGCAAATACCGGAAAAACTGCGAAAAATACGCGAACTCAAAGGTTGCAGCCAGGACGCTGCAAATGGATATGAGTCAGCGGCAATACCAGCGCATTGAAAGTGGCGAAGCCGACATCAGTATTGGTAAGCTGGAAGAAATGTGCAAAGTACTGGAAGTTTCCGTAGAGCAATTGATGGGTTTTGATGAAAAATATATATATCAAAACTGCAATAATGCTTTTGGTCGTGAAAATGAGTATCACAACCATTTTCCACAACAATTGGAAGAACTATTCCGCGAGCGTATTAATCATCTTGAAGGGGAAATCAAATATCTACGTGAATTGATAAATGGTGGTAAATAGTAAAAGTGGTTTCAGTGTTTTGTTAGTGTCCATTCTTATAATCGAACATTCGTAT
>JBHYFA010000035.1:0-7471 GCA_051859825.1 Schleiferiaceae bacterium | reverse complement strand
AAATGCAACTTCCCCTTTTAATCACGAAGTCATTCTTACTGCTACATAACTAGCATTTTTGAGAATACTTTAAAGCAAAACTCAATAGCTATTACACACGAAGAATTCACAAAGCACTAAGACTAACAATGTGTAATATACACCTTTGTGAAACTCTGTGCCTCCTTTGAGAACTTTGTGTAATAACTGAAGGGCTAGCTATTTCACAGAGCACGAAGAATGCTCAAAGGCTCACAAAGACTAGCAACGAATAATCTACTACTTTGAATACCTTTGTATAACAATTCAAAAAAGTGAAATGGAAAGAATCGAAGGCATATTAACTCGCAATTGTTAATGCGAAATGTTACTAGTGAACCTCGAATGTACATGGGGCTACCGCTAATTTTCTTTTGAACCACAAAACACACGAAAAGCACGAAAAATTAATTTACTCAGGTTCCGTTTCCCCGGTTTCGTTTATACATTGCAAGCATTGCGAAGCAACATTTTCGTGCCTTTCGTGCCTTTCGTGGTTCTAAATATGCGATACAAACTTTAAGGCAACTACATCTTCGAGCATTCGTGGAAGAATATCCCTTTTTTGTATAGACAAAATACAATCACATTTGAGATCGTTTTTTGCGTCTTCTAAGATTGAGCACATCGCCGGGGGATGGCTGCACGCCTACTCCCATGCGGTTACGGTAATATAGTTTGTGGAGTTTTACCGCATGCTCTTGCGAAATATCGTGCATGCTTTGATCGGGTAGTACGCGGTGTTGTTTTACTTTACCTCTATTCTTCTTCGGTTGTAAAAATATCACATCGCCGGGCTGAACGACAGCTTCATAGGTAAGGTCGTTAAAACGCAAAAGTCGTCGCACAGAAACGCCGCTGCGTGCAGAAACATCCTCAAGCGTTTCCCCGGGTTCTACTGCAGTAAATTTCACTCTATTGGGATGCCTAAATACTCCACTTATTTGCTCGCGATGAAAAAAAACGTTATCGTATTGGTAAAGCTGATAATCTTCAATGATGCGAATCAATAAGTCGGCATACTTAGGATTTGTGGCGTACCCGGCGGCTTTCAAACCTTTTGCCCATCCTTTATAATCGGTGATTTCTAGTTCAAAAAGGGCTTTATATCGAGGGCGCTCCACTAAAAAAAGAGAGTGATCGCGATAGCTTTCGGCCGGATCCTTATATTTACGGAAGCACTCGCCTTTTTCATCATCATCATGATAAACGCGCTTGCCTTTCCAATCGGTATGACACTTAATTCCAAAATGATTATTCGCATCTCTGGCCAGTCTGCTGCGCCCATCTCCCGATTCTAAAATACCCTGAGCCAACTTTATACTGGCGGGTATTTTATGGGTTTGCATCTCAAAAATAGCAATATCCTTAAAGCGTTCGATGTAGGCTAGGCGAACTTCTGTTTGCGCAAACACCTGGTTCACCTGTCCGAAAGACAAAGCAATTAAGGCTATTACACTCCAAAAAATACTTTTATTCATCAACATTATCTTCAAATACGGAGAGAAGTTTTTCCAAGCGCATTCCTCGTGATCCCTTTATGAGGATGTTAGAATTGCGTATGCTCAAATGCGCTAGAGCCTCTATACATTCCTGAGTATTAGAATACTGCTCAATATTTCTAAGTACATTAGCTCGGAAAAACTCGGGTCCAACGGTAATTATCTTATTGATAGACAATTCCCGAGCCAAACGTATCATCCGTTGATGCTCATCATAAGAATATTTTCCTAGCTCCAACATATCACCAAGAATGGCAACTTTATTTCCCCGACGCTTTGCCAAAGCACGAAGCGCCATTTCGATACTCGTGGGATTCGCATTGTATGCGTCGAGAATAATCGTATTTGACCCCAACTGACGAACTTCGGAGCGATTATTCTGAGGAATATATGATTCTATACCCTTAGCGATATCTTCTATATCCATTTCCAAGTAATGACCTAAAGCAATGGCTGCCGCAATGTTAGTCAGATTATAATCACCGCTTAAATGTGAACGTATTTCTACTCCCTTGCATGCTACAGAAAGTAACCCATCCGATCCTTTTACTTTTTTCAACTGAAAATCAGACCTAGCTTTAAACGAAAACGTATATCGATATACGTCTTCACTTTTTTCCATTTGACGGGAATCATCGGCATTTACGATGGCCATACCCCCGGTTCGTCGGAGATAGTCATACAATTCAGATTTTCCAATTACAATACCTTCTTCTGAGCCAAAACCTTCTAAATGCGCTTTGCCATAGTTGGTAATGTACCCCAACTCCGGTTCGGCAATTTTGCATAAAAAGTCAATCTCCCCTACGCTGCTAGCCCCCATTTCGATGATGGCGTGCGTATGTTGCTCGTTTAGTTGCAAAAGCGTGAGTGGAAGACCAATGTGATTGTTGAGATTCCCTTTGGTTGCCAACACATTAAAGGATTTACTCAATACCGAATACATCAATTCTTTGCTGGTAGTTTTGCCGTTGCTTCCGGTAAGACCAATGATTTTTGCCGGCATCAATTTACGATGATGATTAGCTAATTTTTGCAAAAAGTCGAACGTATCTGGAACTTTAATAATTCGAGATGAAGCTGTAATCCACGGAGAATCAACAACTACATGAGAAGCACCCTTTTCAAAGGCGACATCGATATAGTCATTTCCATCAAAATTTTCACCCCTTAAGGCGAAGTAAATTTGGTTGGGAATAATGCTTCGTGTGTCGGTATTTACACCCGCACTTTCTAAAAAAAGCTGGTAAACGTACTGTAAAACCTCGTTTGGCATAGTAAAAAGCTGACAATTAAGTGATGAGTGAGTGATAATTCGTATGTCAAAAGTACATAAAGCAAATCTAAAACCTTTCTTAATCCGATATTCACATAAGCTAATTTTTTATTAACGGCTTACCTTTGTCAAAAATTTACTCTTCATGTCAGATATTCAATGGTCTAACTGTTTTTCGGGTCTGCGCTTTGGTGCTGATTCGCTCGCAGAACCAGAAAGAACCGAGTACGAACGCGACTACGACCGCATTATATATTCATCTCCTTTTCGCCGACTGCAAAATAAAACTCAAGTTTTCCCCTTACCCGATTCCGTTTTTGTTCACAATCGACTCACGCATTCGTTGGAGGTTGCCAGTGTGGGCAGAAGTTTGGCAAAAAAATGTGGCCGAGCATTGATTGAAATGCATGCTGAGCAGTGGAGTGAATCGGTAAGGCAGTTCTATCGATACGATTTTCCTTTAGTGATTTCCGCGGCTTGTTTGGCGCACGACATCGGAAACCCGCCCTTTGGTCACAGTGGTGAATCTGCAATAAGTCAGTATTTCCAAGTAAATGAAACCAAAAACGTGGGAGGCAGAACACTTCGAGATTGGTTTAGCAAGGCGCAGTGGCAAGACTTCTTAAAATTTGAGGGAAATGCCAACGGCTTCCGATTGCTTACCCACCACTTCCCCACGCGATTGCCCGGAGGTTTTCGTCTCACCTACTCTACTATGGCGGCTATGGCAAAATATCCCTGTTCGGCGGAAGCTTCGGACAAATCAAAGGGATTACACAGAAAGAAGTTCGGTTTTTTTCAAGCCGATATGCAGCGTTTTGTAGAAATGGCGGAGCGGCTGAATATGGTTATGGAAAACGAATCGCCACGCAGCTATCTGCGTCATCCTTTTGTGTATTTGGTAGAGGCGGCCGATGATATGTGTTACCTAATTATGGACTGGGAAGACGCCCATCGGCTGGGGATTTTGTCCTTTGAAACTGCCTCCAAGGCATTATTAGAGTTGCTAGAAAATGCGGAGGCCGATATGAGTCGGGTAGCCGAAAATTTACAGGGTCTAGCCAATGACCCCAACGAAAGCATTGCGTATTTACGTGCCAAAGCCATCGGCACGTTGGTCGAAGCGTGTACCAAGGTATTTGCTGAAAACGATCAGGCCATTTTGCGCGGCGAATACCAGCAGCCACTGATTGATGGTGTGCCGGAAAAGCTGGTGCGAACGCTCGAACAAATGCGCTCTATGTCGGTAAATCAAATATACCGTCACCCCTCAGTTGCTCGTATTGAGTTGAGCGGGTATCAAGTAATCAACGGGCTCATGGAAGCCTACATTCCCGCAGTATTAAGTGAAAAGCCCACGGGAAGCGAGCGCAGCATCCGCGACCTCATGCCCGGACAATATCGACTACCCGCGCAGGCCTCAGCTTACGATAAGGTATTGGGCGTTTTGGACTTTATTTCGGGTATGACGGATATTTATGCCTTGCGGTTGTATCAGGAGATTAAGGGTATTCGGATATCACTCTATTCATAAAATAAGGGAGATAGAACAAAGCCTACCTCCCTCAGAATCTTATGTGCTAGGTTAAGTTATTTGCTTTTGAAAGCAATTGATTTTCTTAGTCCATAATACACCTCACAGAATACCCAATCGCGCGAGAATCACCCCCCGCAGTGGTAATTTGGTCGTTAAAATACAACACTCTGGCGTTTCCTTCAGACACAGTGCTTGACCAATATCCACCGTGATCTACACTGTTGTCAATATCCCCATCCGTGCGCTTGCGTGAATACGCAGTTGTCAACTTCAATGGCGAATCAAAGGCTCCCGCCGCATCTTCACTGCTCCACGTATCTACTTCCTGCTCCCATTCGGCGATTGTTGGCAATCTGTATCCGCTAGGACAAGGGTTGTTTTCTCCATTAACACCTTGCCATAAGCTATTGGTGGGGGGAGTTAACCAGTCGAAGGGTGTAAGAGTGGCCAGAATAAAATCACTATGACCGGGTTGTGGACTCGTTGCAAGAACGCTAACCGTTCCTGAACTTCTCAATTGATGTCCATCACTGCCTCTACCCCACTGATACAAATCTCCGTAGGCTGCTGCGTCATTAGATGCATTGGCTACTCTACTTGCACCCAAATTACTTTCCATCCATATACGGCCTGTGGTGGGGTTGCACACGGTTCCGGGAGGGATATTATCACACGCATTGGCAGGCACACAAATTGCCTGACAAGAGGTTAGAGATGAGAAATTACCATTGGCATTCTCTTCACAATTACCTTCAACGCAACTGTAGCGTTTTGGGGTTTCACCACCACCACCATTGGTGTTGGTATCGTCGTCTTTGCTGCAATTGGTGTTGAGCGCAAATAGGCCTACTACAAGCCATAGTCTAGAAGCTTTGTACAGTTTTTTCATTTTGATGGTTTTTAATTTGGGTAAAAGTAGAAAAAAAATGGATTGAAAAAACAGCTATTGATTCAAAGACGCGAAAAATTATTTAGAGTCTGTCCATAAAGTCGAAATGTCTAGGCTAGAAAGTTCGAGGACAAGGCATGCGAAATCTGAAAATCAGGGAGTTTACATTAGTAAATGACCTGATTTTCGGATGAGCATAACGCCGTCATCGGACTTTATAGACAGACATTATTTATAGCGCATTAGAACGCAATTACAACATTGCATCCCGCCCCGATCCCAAAGGGTTCAAATATCTATATAACAGAATTTCTATAGTGCATCCCGACCCCGTAGGGGTCGCATGTCTATAACCAAAATAGCATTTTCTCATATCACATTTTATTTTCACTTAAATACCACTCCACCCAAGCGTCTATTTGCTGCACACTCCCCGGTCGAAGAACAATCTCCCTTTCTTTATCGAGCAAATAATAGGTGGGTGTGGCAAAAACGTACATCTGCTGTGAGGGTGTGCTGTCCCAACCTTTTAAATCTGATATGCTTAAAAATGGAAAATGCTCTACAAACGAATAGAAAGCCTCTTGATCCGTATCCAGCGAAACGTAAACCACCTCCACGCCCCGCTGCTTCCACTTCGGATAGTGCTTGAGTATGGAGTCTTTGTCTTCCTGACACTTCGGACAAGTACTCTTTCCAAAGGCTACCAAGGTGTAATCTGCGGCGATGTCGGATAAACGACTCGGTGCGCTGGTTTGCAAACTATGCACGAGCATACCTGCTTCATTGAAACGCAAATCAGGCGCAGTATTGCCAATTTTCATAGCGCGGTAGGATTCCAAGAGAAAGCTCGTTTTTTCATCAATCACGCAGGATTCATCGTTCAGAACTTGCAGTGCCAAATGTTCAGACGCCGGAAATAAGCTGCGTGATTCCAACATGTTAAACAGATGCTCAACCGTTTCATTGAGCAGAAGCTCCTCCCCTCTCAATTGCTCAAGCAAAATATCAATCGATTTCTTCATTTCCTCAAAAACCTTTTCCAGTGGTTTTCCGCTGTTTTCTATCAACCAATAATGTCCGTCGAGAACATCGCGATATAAACCACTCGAAAGCAAGCGAGGATCGCTGTGGTCAAGGTTGCGAAATTCTTTGATGGTAGCCGGAATAGCGTCCGGGTTCTGCTGGGGAAGATTGTTGACCGTAGCCACCATTTTCCGCATGGGCAAAAACCAACGGATGTAGCTATTCGCAGGGAGTTGCGCCAAAAATTCCGCTTCCTCATCTTTGAGACGCTTCATTTCCGCCGCATTGGAATTTTGAAAGGAGGAGTTTGTGTTAAGAACCGCTTGGTTTTCGTAAAGATTCTGCAGGTATCTCAGAGCACCTGCTGCTTGTTCACGCACCGGTTGTTCCCTAGCATACTGAGCAAATCGCTGATTGTCTTGACCTTCCAGCACCTCAATACGCTCCGTATTCGAAAGATTTTCTCCTTTCAAAACCACCTTTTCACCACTGAGGATCACGAAGTACGGCGACTCTCCTTCGGACGTTAGATAGCCCACACCTTCTTCAACATTTTCGTAGTTGAGCTGGAAATACCCTTTGGAATCCACCTCATACGAATCTATTAAAAAAGTGTTTAAAGCCGAAAAGCCTTCCAGACGAATCTCTTTACCGGCGAGTGCGGGGAAATGACCTTCAATTTGGGGTTGGAGGATAGAGGGTTGGGGAGATTGGGTGCAGGAGGCTAAGGCTAAGACAATAATTAAGATTCGAAAAAAGACGGAATAAATCATTCTGTTTGGGATGAGGAATTAGGATTATTTCAAAATCAAAACAAAAGTCAAATATACTTTCCTCAGGCTCAAACAGCCAAGTGTTCTGTTGAAACAGTAAAAAGAGGTTGAGTGTGGATTCAATGAACCTCTATCAAACAAGCACAATGAAATATTTGCAGCGCGAAAAATACGTTCCACCACGAATGCACGAAAATGTTGCTACTTTGAAATTGCTGCACTTATTTTAAAACTACGAAAGGCACGAAAGACACGAAAATGTTGCTTCGCAAGGGTTGCAGCGCAATTATGAAACTTATAAGGGGAACACACAATCCCTTTTTCGTGCTTTTCGTGGTTCAAAAAAATCCATCATAGCCATTCTATTTGCAGGCTTCACCGGTAATGCTTTTAATAAACCACTGATAAGCAATGGGGCTTCGTGTTGGAAGATTGAAAAACGACCTGTCC